>JBMOHO010000015.1:0-24003 GCA_049317805.1 Saprospiraceae bacterium | reverse complement strand
TGCCGCACGTTGCCGTAACGCCCCAGGTCGGCCAATGGGAGGATGGCGCGCATCATCTCGGCAATGTCGGCTGATAGGGCTGCTGCCGACTGCATTTTCTCCAATATGACTTCAAGCGCCGCGTATAGGGCTGCGGGTATGGCTTTGGCGATCATGCCAGCCAATTGGTCTACTGCGGTGTTGTTGTTTGCTTCATCGGACAGGAAACGGCCAGCGGCCTCGTCGAGGGTGTTGCCCCAAATGCCCCGTTCAATCAACACCACCAGCATTTCCGGGGTCCATTTCACCCGCCAAACCTCTCGAAACGTGCCTTTGCCCTGATAATGCTCCTGGTTGGCCCAGTGGACGCCCAGGATGTTCAAGCGGGCGAAAAAAATGGAGCGGTTAATGTCCAGTTCGTTGCGCAAGTCCAGCTTCCATTCTTTCTCAAAATCGGTTTGCGGGATGCGGAGCTTGCGTGCCTGTTCTTCTACATCGGCCTGAAGGGGCAGTTTGGGTAAATCGGCTGGTACTTGTCCGATCTGATTGCCCACAATGAGTTCCCGGCGCACCAGATCGAGCAAAATGGTGTCGCCCATGCACATGACCGTAGTGGTGGCCTCGTTCATTTCCTGCAAACCCGGTCGCGAGTGCTCGCGCAGGCCCGCCAGCGACACCGCCAGCCGAGCGGCTTCAATGACGTGTGCAGTGGAAATGTCCATTTTTTTGTCGCGGAACAAACGCGCCACTTTGGATAGCCAGCGTTCGCCCTGGTCTTCCGGATTTTCCCACAAATGGCCGTACCAGCCAGGCGAATAAATACCCGCGCCGTAGCCACTGAGGTAAGATAGCCGGGAGTTGGTCCAGGGTATCCAGGTCATGCCGGTTTTGATCCTGGTTTTGGGCAACTTCTTCAGCAGTTTTTCGTGATCCTTTTCGGTTGATTCCAGCTTAAGCAAAGCGGGTGCGTGCCAGGCGCCACACACCACGACAATGTTTTGGTACATTTCCCGCTGGGCTTTTCGGATGGTTTGCGCCATCCAGGCCTCCCGGAGTGTGTTTTCCGCATCGAAGGCTGAGGGCACACCGGAAGTACGCAGGGTGTCCATCACGAGCATGACGGCCTCAAAATGGTCTTCGGGTGTATGCCTGCCAAAGGCTTGTTCAAATTGTTGTTCCCACCACATTTCCGAATCGGTAAACCCGGCAATCCGGGCAAAATAAGACAAGGGATCTCGTGGTTTGTCTGGGTCGTCATCTGCTGCAGGAACTTCCGGTTCGTCGTCCATGGCCCAGCGAATGGCTTGCGGGAGGTCCATCATGCGCACAGGGATGCGTTGGTCGTTGGCATACTGTATGGCCTGCCATTCGGGCGAAAACACGGTGAACGGGTAAAAGGTCGAACGGCTGGGTCGGGCTTCGTCGTAACACAGCAATGCCACTGGCGGCTGTAAACGGGCGTCGCCCACGAGATGGAGCAACGAATCGGCTTCGGCTGGGCCTTCCACGAGGACAATATCGGGCTTTATCTGCTGAAGCCGGCGCCGCAATTGGTGGGCGGAACCTACGCCATGGTGTCGGATGCCGAGTATGGTTATCATGTGGTTACACGCCAATGTCTTTGCAAGCCCGGTAAATGTCGTTCCAGCCTTCGCGGGGTTTGACGACGGTTTCCAGGTATTCATTCCACACCACTTTGTCTTGCACAGGGTCTTTCACCACAGAACCCACGAGGCCAGAGGCGAGGTCTGCGGGGTGGAGGCGGCCGTCGCCAAAATGCGCTGCCAGGGCCATGCCGCTGTTGACCACTGAAATGGCCTCGGCGGTGCTCATGCTGCCGGAGGGTGTTTTTATTTTTATTTTGCCGTCGGCTGTTGCGCCCGCGCGCAATTCGCGGAAAATGGTCACAATTCGTTGTATTTCCAGCAGTGCAGGTGCCTCGGCTGGCAGCTTGTAAGCGATGTTCATGGCGTTCACCCGCCTTTGTACAATGTCGACCTCTTCCTCGATGGTTTCGGGTACGGGCAGGATGACGGTGTTGAAACGGCGCTTGAGCGCGGCAGAGAGCTCGTTTACGCCCTTGTCGCGGTTGTTGGCCGTGGCTATCACGTTGAATCCTTCGATGGCCTGCACTTCCATGTTGAGCTCGGGAATGGGCAGCGTTTTTTCGGAAAGGATGGTGATGAGGGAGTCCTGCACGTCGGCTCCTATGCGGGTCAATTCCTCCATGCGGACAATCCGACCGTCGCGCATGGCCCGCATCACGGGCGTTTCCACAATGGCGGCTTCGGTGGGTCCTTCGGCCAGCAACCTGGCGTAATTCCAGCCGTAGCGCACCGATTCCTCACTGGTGCCGGCAGTGCCCTGAATCAACAACGTAGAATTGCCGGATATGGCTGCCGCCAAGTGTTCAGACACCCAAGATTTGGCAGTGCCGGGCAGCCCGTACAACAACAACGCCCTGTCGGTGGTCAGGGTGGCTACAGCAATTTCCATCAGGCGTTGATTGCCAATGTATTTTGGTGATATGTCGAACCCGGATTTTAACTTGCCGCCCATTAAATATGTGACTACGGCGCGGGGCGACATGTTCCAGTTGGAGGGCCGGTCGCCGGTATCTTGTTTGATGAGTTCGTGTAATTCTTCGGCGTACTGGTCTTCAGCGTGTCGTCTGAGTGGCGTCATGTGTTTAAAATTGAGCGATGAGGTAGCGTTGTTCCATCATGTTGGCCAAAGATGCCAAAAAACGTTGGTGAAACATGCGGTATTCCTGGTTTTGGCTGCGTTGTTCCGCTGCCTGGCGGATCAGGTCGAGCGTTTGCAGATGCAGGTGCATGCCTGCTTGCAACAGTTCGCCGGGTTGGTAATGCTGTTGCAGGTTTTGGGTGTCGGTTAGCCGGTTCAAAACATGCCGGCTAAAGGGAATCGACCAAACCAACCCCGGACGACAAATGGCTTTAAACAAATAAGCCGGTATTGTTTTCGATGTGTTTTGTTGGATAAAAGCTTCGAGTTGTTCAGGGCTCAGCGCGTCAAGCATCTGCACATTGGATGCATGTATGGGCCTTTTGGCGGCTAAATACGCTTCAACGGCCGGTTGGTACGGTGCCTGGGCGAGGGCGAGACCCAGGTTGTCCAGGAAAGTGTGCGCTGAACCTCCGGATGCCGTTTTTTCAAGCGCAGCGAGTATATCGGGCCAAGGGGCTTTAAACACTGTTTCCCAGCCGGACGGGTGCAACAGCCGCAACATTTCAGCAAAAAAGGCCTGCGCGTCGTGTTGGTCCATGCCGAGGGCTTCACCCAACAGTGCAACCTGACTCAGCTCGTCGGGTTGTACCGGCCATTTGAGCGTTGGTTTGGTTTGTAGCCCGAGCAATCCGGATTTTGAACCCACGAAAACGCCGAGGCTCGCCGTGGTGTCATTGAATAAAGTTGAGCCGGGCGCCATCAACAGGATTTCAGTTGCTATTTGATTGATTTCCTGATGGATGGGTTTCTGGCGATTGGTACTCAAGTGCCATTCATTCCGGAGGTTTTGAATCAAAAGCCATTCTTCGGGCTGCGGGTTGATTTTGAGGATGCTCAACAGTTCTTTGCGCTCGCGGCTGTTGTTTTCTTCGGGCAATATTTGCGCGATGCGCTCAAATGCCTGCGCAGGGTGGGTCAGGCGCCATTCGAGCAGTTGTTTCCGCCGTTCGGCATTGCCCCCTTTGTCCCATACCGTTTCTAAATGTTCAGGAATGAGGAACGCCCACTGTGGATTGAACTGCGACAACCAGTGTCCCCGCGTGCCTGCTGCATCCATTAAAGGGATTTGCAACCGCTTAAACGGGGTTTGCAGGCTGAGGTTGAGGAGGGGCGGCAAATGCTCAGGCGCCAGAACCCAGCCTTTTTGAACGATGGTTTGCAGGCAAAGCAGGACAATGTCGGGGTATGGTCGCTTGTTGTTGAGCATAAGGTGAACAAAAGCGCTGACGTGGTTAGGGCAAACCGGCAACGTTTCTTCGGGTGCGGGTTCAAGTACAGGCAGCGGCGTTTGGTCTGGCAGGGTGCCGGCTTTTTCATACACGTACGTCAGCGCTGCAGCATGCAGGAACATGGCCTCCGGATCGGCGTGTGGTTGAAGGTGCGCCTGCACGGCGGGGTGGAGGGTGGCCGTTTGCAGGGGCATTTTTGCTGTACCGAGCAGCCCCGTTCTGATGAGTGATTGCCAGCTCATAACGGGGTATAGCTTTTGTCCGCCGTCCAGTATCCAAGGGGCAATACGCAGGTGCCCTGGCGCAGCACAAACAGGGACATGGGCGACCCGCCGTATACCGACAGCAACTGGTAAATGGTTTCCTGCGAACAGGCGGGCGCAATGGGCATGATGGCTTCAGCCTGGTCGCGCAGAAACCAGGTATGTTGGTCGGTGGCCAACAGCAGGTTTGCCACAAACAGGGGAATATCGTCGGCCCAGGGCGATTGGGCCAGGCAATCCGCAATGGTTTGCTGAGCGGCTGCCCATCCGGGGAGCGCCTGGGTCTGGATTGTGAAGGAGGACTTGACGTCTTGCTGATGCTTGATCTGGGCGCGCAGTGGGTAGTTGGATGGATAAAAAGCCAATTGTGCTTCCAGGAAATTTCCGGCTTTGACCGGGTGTACGACGGGCAAGTGGGCCGGAAAGTAATCCACCAACAGGGCGTTTTGGCCGGTTTGTGCGCCAACAAGCCAGGTGCGCACGGCCACGAGTTTGTCATCCAGTGTTTCCTGGTGAATGGCGAGGGCCAGCCAATGGTCGTCGATCAACGTTGCATTCGGGTCTTCAAGCAGTTCCTTTTTGCCTTGCCCCCAGCCAATGAGGGCTTTGATCTGTCCCTGCTCCGGTTGTTTCAACGTCTCCAGGCGTCGGAATGCCTGGATAAGCAACCATGTTTTGGCGGCATTTTCGAGTGCTGCGCTGTGCCATTTGTTGTCGCTCACATAATTGATTTTGCTGAACTTGCGCACCAATGCGGCCAGTCCGGTCGCCTTGGCGTCTACCATGCGGCGCACCACTTTGCTAAAAAATGCGTCGTCTTTGTCGGGCAAAGACAACAAACCGGTTCGAATCAGGTCGCGAAGCCACAGATCCAGCTCGTCGGCACCGGCCAACATGGCGCTTTGCCGTTCACGGTTTCTTTTGGCTTTCGCTTGCTCCTTTTTTTCATCGGTTACGGCAAGCTGTGGTACATCGGTGGAGGCGGTTGCGGCAGCGCGTTTGTCGACCCAGGCCGACACCCAGGCGGGTTCATGTGCGCTTTCATGTACGGCACTTGCTTGTTGGGCAAATAATAAAAGAAGACCTATGCAGTGTTTACAGGGAAACTTTCGGCTTGGGCACGTGCATTTATAGGCCAGGGCAGTCAGGTCTATCTGTGTTTGATAGGGTGCTGCGCCTGATCCTTTGATCTCGCCCCAGAGCGCACGGTGGTTGAATTCGGCCGTTTGCCACATGACAGCATTGGCGAGTTTTTTCCCTGATTGGAGGGTAGCTGCATCCGGAGCCAATTGCGCGACCTGTGTTTCTGTTAAGCGGTTCATGTATTGGTTGCACTGGTCGGGCAAAGTTAATTACAACTCCGAATAAAAAACATAAATTGTTTTAAAAAATCAACCCTTCACATTGACTTGTTCCAGCGATGCTTCCACCTGCCGCAATCTTTCCTTGCACCAGGCGATGAGTTCGTTGGCGCGCTGGGTGTACGCGGCCAGTTCATCTATCCCAATTTCCTCGGACTGTACCGCCTCCACAATGCGCTGGAGCTCGGCAAAGGCTTCTTCGTAAGTCATTGGTTAGTTTTGAGTTTTGAGTTTTGAGTTTTGAGTTTTGAGTTTTGAGTTTTGAGTGTTGAGTTTTGAGTTTTGGGTGTTGAGTTTTGAGTTTTGGGTGATTATTTTTCAAACCAGACCTTGGTGTTGTTGTCGGGGTCGCCGTTGTAGTTGACGGTGATTTCTTCGCCTGCTTCAATGTCGCGCACGCAGTAAAAATCAATGGTTTCGTGCACAAAATCCATTTCATATTCGGCGTTGGGTTCGTAAGCGTGGTTGTACAGCGATCCGTACCCGAGGGCAAAGGCGTACCACTGGGCGTCGTCGCCCCAGTCGAAGTAATAATCGTCCAAAACAGTGGCGCGTACGTGCAGCAACTCCCTGACCGGAAACAGGATAATCGGGCAAATTTCAATGATTTCCCCTGCTTCTATGCGGTTTGCGGCAAATACGCCCTTTCCATGCCTTTCAGACGGCCCAACGAAAATGTGTGCTTGTTGCATGGCGTAAAATCATAAATCCCAAATCCCAAATCCGAAATCCGAAATCGAATCACCAGTCTCCGCCGGCACCCCCTCCTCCAAAACTGCCGCCGCCGAATCCGCCACCAAAACCGCCCCCTCCTCCTCCTCCGCCGCCAAATCCACCGCCGAATCCGCCGCCGTAAAAACCGCCGCCTCCTGGGCCGATGACCCTGCGGGTGGTGGTGCCGGAGTCGGAATAAAACGTGCCGTTTTGGCGTGCGCGGTACATGAAGTAAGAGAGGCCTACGACGATGACCAAAAAGAGCAGCAACATAAGGAGCAAGGCACCTTCGTTAACCGGTTCTTCCTCACGGGCAAATTCGCCTTTAAGGGCCGAAATGATGTCGTCTAAACCGGCGTTGATGCCTTCATAATACCGTTGTTGCTGGAAAAAGGGAATGATGGTGTTGCGCACAATGCGGCCCGCGGTGATGTCGGGCAAAGCGCCTTCAGTGCCGTATCCGGTGGCGATGAACACACCGCGCCCCGGATTTTCGGTTTTGACGAGCATGAGCACGCCGTTGTCTTTGTCTTTGCGGCCAATGCCCCATCGGTTGCCCAGTTCAAAGGCATAACCGGCCTTGTCGTAGTCGCCAATGTCGGGCCGAATCATCACAACCACCTGGGTAGAGGTAGAGTCGAAGTAGTTGCGGAGTTTTTGTTCCAGTTGCATCCGCTGCCCGCCGGTAAGCCAGCCCGAGTAGTCGTGTACAAATACGGCCGGTTCCGGTTTTGGGGGGAAGAGTTCGCTGCCGCGTTGAGCCCAAAGTCCGTTGATGTGGAGCAGCACAAAGGTGCCCCACATCAACAGGTACACAATCCGCTTAACCATAGATAATTTCATTGGGCAACTCGTTTTTATCCTCCTCTCCGGGTTTTGCCGGAAAGTGGTGGGTCAGTTTGGCCCCTATTTGTCGGATGACGGTGCAGACGCCAGCTGCGGCGTGGCCCTCGCGGAGGGCATTTCCGAGTACTGCTTTTTCTTCCTGCCAGAAGTCGCTCCCAACCTTTTCGTGAATGGCCTCGTCGCCCCAAATGGCAAAATGATGCGATTTTTCGGCGATGTAGATGAGTACGGCATTGCGTTCCTTTGTATGGTGCATGCCGAACAGCATAAATGCTTCAGCTGCCCGTACGACCGGGTGGTCGCGAAAGCAGAAATCTTCCACAAAGAGTCGAATTTCGCCGGAAGACAGTTTTTCAGCGAGGGCAATGTGTGCTACGATCCGGGCTTCTTCCTCAGGGGTAAACAACATGTTGCGGTTGTTAGAATTGTACTTTCGGGGCGTTTTCTGCACCGGTTTGGGCCTCGAAATAACCTTTGGGCGTAAAGCCAAACATGCCGGTGATCATGTTGGTCGGGAAACGGCGGATGTAGCCGTTGTAGTCCTGAACCGCTTCGTTGTAGTTTTTCCGCTCCACGGAAATGCGGTTTTCAGTGCCTTCCAACTGTTTTTGGAGGTCCAGGAAATTCTGGTTGGCTTTCAAGTCGGGGTAGTTTTCCGAAACGGCCAACAAGCGACCAAGTGAAGAGCTCAAGGCACCTTGCGCGCGCTCGTACTCGGCAATTTTTTCGGGCGAGAGGTTGTCAAGGTCAACTTTCACCTGAGTGGCTTTCGAGCGTGCTTCGATGACGGCTGTAAGGGTTGACTGCTCGAAGTCGGCGTAGCCTTTCACCGTTGCTACCAGGTTGGGGATCAGGTCGGCGCGGCGCTGATACTGGTTTTCTACTTGCGACCAGGCTTTTTTCACGTTTTCGTCTTTACCGACGGTGGTGTTGTAGCTGCCGCACATGCTGAAACCAAGCACGACCAACAATCCAATAACAATAATGGGGAGGAGTTTTCCGATGTTCATGATGCGTAATAGGTGAATTTTTGCGAACAAATAGGTGGTTCAATAAGGACAAAGGTATGAATAAGTGACCATTTAAACCACTTATTTGACTACACCGCATTTATTTTGGATGGCGTAAAAATGCGGCCAGAATGCCTGCCGCTACGGATGCATTGAGTGATTCGGCACCGCCGCCCGCCCCTTTGGGTATGGTCAGGGGGTACTGAATGCGCTGGAGCAGGGCCTCCGACACGCCGCGGCCTTCCTGGCCAATGACCACCAGTCCGTGAGCAGGCAGTGTTGCGCCGTAAATGGATTGCCCGTGGAGTACTGCGCCCAATACCGGCAGGTCTGTTTGTATTTCTAAGGCCTGTTGCCAGGGCATTTCCACACAGGGCACCCGCAAAAAAGCGCCCATACAGGCTTGCAGCACCTTCGGGTTCCAGGCGTCTACTGTATCAGGAGAAGTGAATAAAGCGGGCATGCCAAACCAGTCAGCTACCCGCCAGATAGCACCCAGGTTTCCAGGATCCTGAATGCCGTCGAGGAAAAAAACGTAGTCCCGCAACGGGAAATGATCCATTGGCGTTTGGGCGGGCAGGGGAAGCAGCGCCAGCACCTTGTTGGGCGTTTGAAGGGCAGAAATTTTTTTCAAATCGGCTTCACGCACCGGAAAAAAGGGGGCTTGTGTTTGCGCCAGCAATGGGGCGTGGGCCTCGCCCCACTCCGCTAACCCATACAGCGCTTCGGGGCGGAAGTCGGCATTTAGCAGGAGCTCCAGCACGATCTTTTCGCCTTCAACGGTGAATTTTCGGTACTTTTGCCGATATTTTTTGACCTTTAAGGCCGATATGAGTTTAATTTTTTCTTGCGTCAACACGGAATACATGGGGGATACGGCCACTGGTTGGCGGCTTTTTGCAGCGAAATTAGGCATTTTTACGGCGCTGATACTCCTTTTGTCTGCCTGCAATGTGACACAGTACCTGGACGAGTCGAAAAACGAGCGGCTTGTGGTGCGCAACACGCTGGAATTGGACAATCCGGAAAAGCTGTCCTTGTCGCAAAAAACGGAACTCACCTACGAACTTGCCAGCCTGTACAAAATTCAGCCCAATGAGCGCAGCTTTCGCCTCATGCGCGCCCGATTGTGGTATTATTACAGGTACAAAGACCGGGACACCGGTTTTTCCAGGTGGGTCATGAAAAAGATAGCCGAACCCCCAGCTTTATACAGCGAGGCATTGACCCGAAAAACGGCCTCCAATTTTACCAATTACCTCAACCAGCGTGGATACTTCAAAGCCTCGTGTATTTATGAAAACGATACCCTCTCCCAGTTCAAAATAGCCACCACATACAAACTGTATACGGGCCCCCAGTACCGGATTGATACAGTGGCGTGGGTGAGCCGCGACAGCGCTGCGCTGGCTACCCTCGACAAAAGTCCGGATGCATCGTTGTTAAAAGCGGGCGCTCCGTTGGATGGCAAGTTGTTTGAAGCCGAAAAACTCCGCATCACCAGTGTGCTCAAAAACAACGGTTATGCGTATTTCGTGCCGAGTTTCATCGATTTTGTGGGCGACAGCACCAGCTCCAGCGCCCGGGTACAGGTAGAATTGCTTACACCATCTGACAGCACCAACCACCCGGTGTACAAAATCGGCGCAATCCAGGTGTTTACCAGCCTGGTGCCCAATGTGTTGTCTATACGAAGCGACACCACCATCAACGATGTGTACTATGCCTCATCGGAACAAAAATTCAGCATCCGACCGGAAAAACTCCAAAAGTCAATCGGGTTAAAATCAGGAGAGCCCTACCGTCAACACGACTTTGACCGCACCATCCGCAATCTAAACAACCTGGGCACATACCGTTTTATTTCTGTGCAGCCCGCTTTAGACAGCATAAACCCGGAGTTGCAAAATGTTTCCATATTTCTGACACCCAACAAACGGTTTAGCACGGGGGGCGATTTTGGTCTCAATACGTCCAACTCTTCCAACAAATCCCAGCTGCTGGGTTTATCGCTCAGCGGGACCACCCGAAACCGCAATGTGTTTGGCGGGGGCGAAAACCTGGATACCGATCTGATTTTCAACCTCGAATTTGATGTAGCCTCACCCAAGTTGCCCATTTATTCGCTGGAAGCGGCGTTTAATAACCAGCTCACGATTCCCCGTTTTTTTGATTATTTGGGGTGGTGGCGCAACGCGAATCGATTCCACCTCGGGCAGTGGCGTCCGCTGAGTGACAAGGCATATCTGCGGGTGAGGGAAGAAGCCAAAACCCGTTTCAATTTGAATGCAAACTACCTGCAACTAATTGACTTTTACAGATATTATCTGCTCGACATGTCGTTTGGCTATGATCTAACCGGAGAACCCGGGCGGCAATATTCCATTGATTTGGCGGGCATAGACGTGTTGTTTCCCACCCTGGATCCGGGATACGACAGTTTGTATTCTGATAACGATTTTTTCATTCGAAGTTTTGAGGATCAGTTGTTTACCGGTTTTTTATTCCGAAACTTCAACCTGAATTTGTACTCCAACCCCAATAAATTTGGCGAACACAATTTTCTCCGATTCAACGTAGAATTGTCGGGCCTGGAAGTTGAAATTGCAAATGAGTTGTGGGGGCTTGCTTTTCAGCCCGAGGAATGGAACATCGGGGGGCTTGATTTTGCCAAGTTTTTCAGGATAAGCCTCGACGGCGGGTATATCCGGGAGTTCAACAACCAAACTACCCTCGCTACCCGCATTGGGGCGGGCATTGTGCGGCCGTATGGTGGCACGCAGGTCACGCCGTATGTCAAGCAGTTTTTTGTCGGCGGCCCATCCAGTATACGCGCTTTTCGCATTCGGGAAATTGGGCCTGGTGGTTTTGTCGACGACCAGGCGCCGACCGATCCCCCATTTTACCAGGCCTCTGACTTCCGCTTTGAGTTCAATGCGGAATACCGTTTTCCGCTTTTTTTGGCGTTGAAAGGTGCCATTTTTTTGGATGGCGGCAATGTGTGGTCGGTTGAAGGAGACGATCCGCGCCCGTTCAGCCAGTTGAATTGGGGCGCATATAAACAATTGGCCCTGGGCACTGGCGTGGGGCTCCGCCTTGACCTGAGCTTTTTTGTGATCCGCTTAGATATGGGATATCCGTTGCGGCGGCCTAAGGAAAGCGGTGGCTTTTGGTATCGGCACTTTAAAGGAGATAATGTTCGGCCCAACCTTAATTTATCAGTTGGTTATCCTTTTTAAGTAACATAAATTTCATCTAAATATAATGTTGTATTTACCTTGGAACATTTACCTTTGCCAGATCATTGGAACAAAATTTCGAAATTAGTGATTATTATTGGGTTTTGTTCCCAATAAAATCAATTTGTCAAACCAAAAAATTTTAAATTATGGCAAGTTTACTTGATTCATTTAAGGGTATGCTAACCCCTTCCGTTGTGTCTACCCTCGCAGAAAAGTTAGGCGAAGGTGAAAACGGCATTACCAAAGCAGTAACGGCCCTGGCACCAACCATCCTTGCAGGCCTCGTGTCAAAATCGGGCGACACCAATTTTATGCAGCAGCAGTTCAACACGCTGTCGAATTTCGATGCTCCTGGCATGGATCAACTGCTTGAACTGGTAGGCGGTGGTAACCTGGCGCACAATGACCCCAGGGATGCTGCCGGCGACTGGTTGGGCGGCTTGTTCGGCAATAAAATGCCTTCGATCCTCAACGCGGTTTCGGCATTTTCCGGCACCCGCAGCAGCACCACCTCTTCTTTGTTGGGTATGGCTGCTCCAATGATCATGAGCATGTTGGGATCGCGCATCAAAACAGACGGCCTGAACGTATCGGGTTTGGCTAATCTGTTGATGGGCGAAAAAAACAACATCATGTCTATGTTGCCCAGTGGTATGGACTCCATCCTGGGTCTTACCGGCATGGCGCCTAAAGTGGAGGCTGTTGCCGAAGAAAAATCAAGTGGCATGGGCTGGCTTTGGCCATTGTTGCTGTTGCTGGGCCTGGGTGCCGCCATCGTGCTGCTTTCCCGCAATTGCTCACAAACGCCAACTGTTGATGTGAAAGACGTTGTTGCTGCTGCCGATACCCTGGCGCGTTCTGCTGCTGTGGCAGTAGACACCGCAGCCAGCAAGGTCGTGGGTTATGCCAAAACACTGAGCTCTGGCTTTAGCCTCAAAGGCGCTGGTGCCAATGGCATTGAGCGTCAACTCCTCGAATTCATTGAGGGCAACAAACCGGTAGACAAAACGACCTGGTTCAATTTTGACCGCCTCACGTTTGAAACCGGCAGCGCAAAATTGGACATGGTCAAATCGGCTGAACAATTGACCAACATCTTTGAAATCCTGAAAGCACACCCCAAACTCAAGCTGAAAATTGGTGGATACACCGATAACACCGGCAAAGAGGCTGAAAACATGAAGCTGTCGCAGGCCCGCGCAGAAGCCACTAAAGCCGCTTTGGTGGCTATGGGTGCCGATGTGAAGCGCCTCGAGGCTGAAGGCTATGGTTCGCAGCACGCTGTGGCTTCAAATGATACAGAAGAAGGCCGCGCTCAAAACCGCCGCATCGCTGTACGTGTAACGGAGAAATAAGGCTTCGTTTTATACCATTAAGTTTTTTTACCACTAAGGCACGAAGAGACACTAAGGTACACTAAGAAAACATGGGGGGCACTTCAAAAGCTCCATCTCGTTAAACTTAGTGTTCCTTAGTGTTTCTTCGTGCCTTAGTGGTAAATATGGCGCCTCAGTGGTAAAGAAACCACCGATCACCTTACCTTCGTGTTTCCATCCAATAAACACCACCATCATGTTTGATCACGTAGAATCCAGCCTGCAATTGGAAATTGACGGCATCCGCGAAGCCGGACTGTATAAGGAAGAGCGCATCATCACATCGCCACAAGGGCCGGAAATTGACACCACTGCACAGGCCCATTTGCTCAATTTTTGCGCCAACAACTACCTCGGGTTATCGAGCCACCCGGAAGTGATTGAAGCAGCCATTGACGCCATCCGTACGCATGGTTTCGGACTGTCTTCGGTGCGGTTTATCTGTGGCACGCAGGATATCCACAAGCAACTGGAGGCCCGGATTGCCGAGTTTCTCGGCATGGAAGACACCATACTTTACGCCGCAGCTTTTGACGCCAACGGTGGACTGTTTGAGCCCCTGCTGGGCGAAGAAGACGCCATCATCAGCGACGAACTCAACCACGCCTCCATTATCGATGGCATCCGGTTGTGCAAGGCCAAACGCTACCGCTATAAACACAACGACATGGCGGCGTTGGAAGACACGCTGAAAGAAGCTCAAGGTGCGCGCCGCCGACTGATCTTTACAGACGGTGCCTTTTCCATGGACGGCACCATTGCCCAACTGGATAAAATCTGTGATTTAGCCGAACAGTATGACGCTATGGTGGGCATCGACGAATGCCATACCACCGGTTTTCTGGGCAAAACCGGCCGCGGCACCCACGAATACCGCAACGTAATGGGGCGCATCGACATCATTACGGGCACGCTCGGCAAAGCCCTTGGCGGCGCTTCCGGCGGCTTTACGGCTGCCAAAAAAGAAATCGTGGAAATCCTGCGCCAGCGCTCGCGTCCATACCTGTTTTCCAATACACTGGCACCGGCCATTGTGGGGGCTTCCATCAAGGTGTTGGACTTGCTGAGCAGCAGCACTGCCTTGCGCGACAAACTGGAGTACAATACCCGCTGGTTCCGCGAACACATGACGGCTGCCGGTTTTGATATCCTGCCCGGCGAACACCCCATTGTGCCCATCATGTTGTACGATGCCAAACTGGCACAAGATTTTGCCCGCGCATTGCTTCAGGAAGGCATTTATGTCGTGGGCTTTTTCTACCCCGTGGTGCCACAAGGCAAAGCGCGCATACGTGTACAGCTCTCGGCCGCCCATGAACAACAACATTTGGATAAAGCCGTGGCCGCATTTACCGCTGTCGGCAAAAAATTGGGGGTTATTTAAGTTCGGGTTATCCGCCAAAAATCCCAGATACACTTCGCCACCAGTCTCTTGACACCAGTGGAGTAGCGCTTGTTTTTTTAACCCAGACAGAAACAGAGCCAGGGGACACCAGAAAGTTGGCCGTGCCGCTGTTGTCGAGCCGAATTTCGGCCGGGTGGTTGCCCAATGCATCTACGAAGACGTTGTAAGCGAAGCGCGAACCCAAAGACATGGTTTTGTGCCCTGCGTCGCCGTTGGTGAGCACCACAGCGCACCCGATGCCCGGATACCAGTAACTGCCGGTGCGCACCCAACCGATGGTGTTGGGGTGGTCTAAGTAGTCGAGTTGCTCGCCTACAGCGTGTTTTTTGCGGAGTTTTAGCAGTTCAGGCAGCTCTTCTACCGGTTTCAAGTGTACATCGTGGCTTTTATCGGTGTATTGAGCGCCTTCCATATCGGGCAAAAATACACAGGGGAGACCGTCTTTTCGAAGCAGGATAAGCGCATAAGCATGCGGCTTGAACCATTCCTGGATGCTGGATTCAAGGGCTTGCAACGGCTGGGAATCGTGGTTGTCTACAAAGGTCACCGCATTCATGGGTGCCGCCTGCACCAGCGTATTTTTGAATACATCGCGCAAATCAAAACGGTTGCCATTGATGGATGCGGCGTGGAGTTGATAATGCAGCGGCACGTCAAAAAGAGACATGCGGTTGCCTGTGGCTTTCAGGTACCGGAGCAGCACGTCGAGGTTGCTGTTCCAGTATTCACCTACGGCAAAAAGATATTTTCTTGTGGTACTGCGCACATGGTCGAGCCATTCCACATAAAAAGCGGGCGGAATGTGCTTGATGGCGTCGAGCCGGAAGCCGTCTACATTGGCGGTTTTGAGGAACCAGCGGCCCCAGTACCGGAGTTCGCCGCGCACATCGGGATTGCGCATTTCCAGGTCGGCAAACATGAGGTAATCGTAGTTTCCTTTTTCATTGTCGACCAGTTCGGCCCATTCCGAACCATAATTTTCCTGAATGGCAAATAGGCCCTGATCAGGGTGATCATGTGCATAATCGACGCCATTGAAACACCACCAGTGCCAGGTGAAGGTGGAGTATTTGCCTTGTCGACCGGGGAAAGTGAATTTGGTCCAGCCTTCAATTTCCAGAGAATTGGACAGGTATTCATTGCGGTTGTTGGGGTTGACTTTGCGCACCCAGAATTTTTCCCGTTCATCGGCACCGGCCTTATGGTTGAGCACCACGTCGGCCAGCACGTCTATTTTATGCCGATGGGCTGTTTTAATGGCCTCGATAAATTCTGTTTTTGTGCCGTATTTGGTCCGTATGCTGCCTTTTTGGTCAAACTCACCGAGGTCAAACAGGTCGTAGGTATCGTACCCTACGCTCATGCCGCCGCCCATGGCTTTGTACGGCGGCGGTATCCAGACGGCGTCGATGCCTGCTTTTTTCAATTGTTTGGCCGAATCGGTAAGCCTGCGCCAATGGAGGCCATCGGCTGGTGTATACCAATGGAAGAACTGAAGAAGGACCGGATTTGCCATAAGGCTATGTTATTCTGGGTTGTTTAGCAGCAATTGAAACAATGCAAAATACTCGCCAACGTGGATGCCGTCTAACAATGCATGGTGGGCGTGCAAAGATACCGGCATGCAGCGTTTCCCGTGTTCTTCTTGTACTTTTCCAAAAGTGATTTTAGGCACACTGTCCGGACGCTTAAACTGCCGCGCATGGCTCAGGCTGGTAAACGACAACCAGGGCACAGAAGAATAATGCACCACATCGTCGCCGGCAATGCCCACTTCCAATCCCGATCCTTTTCGGATGCGCTCACTTTCTGCCTGCATAGCTTCGCAGAAGTAGCGCATGTGGTTGGTATACGGAACCAAAGAAAATCCAAAGGTACCATCGGCGCGGCCAATGGTAGCAGAAGCATGAATGGTATCGTACACCACAACCTGCTCTCCTTCAATGCGATAACGAAAGCATTCAATGGTGTTGATGGCTTTGAGGGAGCAATGCAGGTAATATGCAAAGAACGAAACGCCGTAATCCTGTGCATTTCGGTAGGCGAGTTGGCACTCTACCGGCACTGTAATGCCAAAAAAGGGCTCTTCAAATGCCCGAAAGAAGTGAAAATGATCCTTTCTTGGCCAGGTTTCAATGTCAAGATAGCGTTTCATTCGATGTCTTGCTGGTCATTTAAAGGTCGGGTTGCGGCGTGTAGCGCAGGTAAGGTTTTACCACGGTGACGCCTTTGGGGAATTTTTCCAGGGCGGCTTCTGTACTCACGGCGGGAACCACAATGACGTCTTCGCCTTGCTCCCAGTCGGCAGGGGTGGCTACGCTGTAGTTGGCCGTCAGTTGCAAGGAGTCCAGCACGCGGAGTACTTCATGGAAATTGCGGCCGGTTGAAGCGGGGTAAGTGATGATGAGTTTTACTTTTTTATCCGGCCCGATGATGAAAAGCGAGCGCACCGTAAAGTTTTCGGAGGCATTGGGGTGGATCATGTCATACAGGGTAGACACCTGGCGCTCCGGATCGGCGATGATCGGGAAATCCACGGTGACGTGCTGTGTTTCATTGATGTCTTTCACCCAGCCCATGTGTTTGTCGAGCGGGTCCACGCTCACGGCCATCACTTTGGTGTTACGCATACGAAACTGCTCTTGCAAAGCAGCTGTACGGCCAAGCTCGGTGGTGCAAACTGGTGTGAAATCAGCCGGGTGGGAAAACAGAATGCCCCATCCGTCGCCGAGGTAGTCGTAAAAATTGATTTCGCCTTCTGTGGTTTGGGCTGTAAAGTTGGGGGCGATGTCGCCAAGACGTAAACTCATAATGATGAAAATTAATGGTGAAGAGTGTAATTTGTACAATGCAATAAGCACGACACATACAACAAGCGATTATTCAAACAAGTTGGCCGGGCTCAACACAAAACCCGACACCACATCGGAATGGATATCTGTACCATGCGATCGAATGACCAATTCAAATACACGATCTCGCAACACGTACTGCTCCACGGCTTTTTCTTCAGTATCCACAATCCAGTATTCTCCTACGCCATGGGCTGCATAGTCTGTAAACTTAATGCCCCTGTCCACTTTGGCGGTTGATTTGGACAGTACTTCCACCACCAGGTCTGGCGCAGGAAACAATTTTTGGTCAAGGGTAAAGTCTCTGCATTTTTCAAGTTTAAAAAAACAGACGTCCGGCTCATAATCGTTGCGAGAAAGGCGAATCATGGATTTTTCGACATGCACCTCCCCCAATTTGTTTTCCTTAACAAATTGATGCAACGCTGAACTGATGTGCATGACTGCCAGTGCGTGCGCCCGCGTCACAGGAGAATGGAGCACGATTCGGCCATTGATGAACTCGGCCTTTACCGTTTCATCCAGTTCGTTGTAAAAACGAAGGCGGCGTTCCTCTTCGTCGTTTAAGTGGTGTTTCACCTGATTGATGATGAGGGCGGCGTCTGGCGCACTGTAAAGTTGTTCGAGTAAGTTTTTAGATCCATTGTGCATACACGATGATTTACGATGCAAATGTAAAACAAATAGTTTTTAAATGCAAGTCTGGAGCAGCTATTTTTTTTTCTTTTTGTAAAAGGGTTCTGCTTGATCAATCTCCTTCATGATGTCGCGCCATTTGTCGCCTACGTCGGCTGTCAATCGGATGGTTTCGGCGTATTCTTTTCTATCGATGGTTGCTATGGCGATGGATTTTCCGATGAAGGCCTCAATGTCGGCCAACATGGGCTTTTCTTCGGTGCTGCAAAAAGAAATGGCGTCGCCTTTGCGTTCGCCGCGGCCGGTGCGGCCCACGCGGTGCACGTAATTTTCGGCCACATCGGGCAGGTCGTAGTTAACCACATATTCCACGTCGGGTACGTCAATGCCCCGGGCGCTCACGTCGGTGGCAATGAGCACCCGCAATTCGCCTTCACGGAATCGCTGCAAAACAGCGAGTCGTTCGAGCTGCTCCTTGTCGCCATGGAGGGTTTCGGTAGGGACTTCCACGCGCAGCATGGCGGCGTGCACGCGTTCGGCCCGCACTTTGGTGCGCACAAAAACGAGCATTTTGGCCTCCGGATGGTCTTTAACGAGGCGTTCGAGGAAAAACCGCTTGTCGTCCATTTCAATGAATGCCACGCTGTGGCGCACGTTTTTCGACACGGGGTCTTTGGGCGACATCTGGATGCGCACGGCGTGTTGGTTGACGAGCGAGTACGCCAGTTTTTTAATGCGGTCGTTGATGGTGGCGGAAAAAAACAGTGTTTGGTGTTTACGGGGCAACAGGCGTTTCACATCCTGTATGTCTTTGAGAAAACCCAGGTCGAACATGCGGTCGGCCTCATCCAGAATCAGGAATTCGACTTGCTTGAGGTCAAAGTGGCCCTGGCTGTGCAGGTCAAACATGCGTCCGGGAGTGCTGACCAATATGTCAACGCCTTTTTCCATGCGCGCGATTTGCGGATCCTGATCCACGCCTCCGTACAAACAAAAGACTTTAACGCGGGTTTTCTGGCTGATTTGCTGAAACACTTCGGTGATTTGCAGGGCCAGCTCCCGTGTGGGTGCCAACACCAGGCACTGCACGGCGTCGGCGCGGGCCGACCTTTTGCCTTCGTGTATCAAGTGCACCACCGGTATGACAAATGCCGCCGTTTTGCCCGTACCCGTTTGGGCGATGGCCAACAGGTCTTCGCCCTTCAAGATGGGCGGAATGCACTTGTACTGGATGTCGGTGGGGCGCTTAAACCCCATGGCTTCCAGGTTGTTTTTGATTTCGGGGTTGATGCGGTATTCTGAAAAGCGCATTCGTATATGTATTTACGGTGTTGGGTGGAGCACTATGTTTTAGTCATCCACTTATTGGAACGGTAGTCAATTATGCTCTGCAGCACGATCTTTTCGGCAGTGGCTTTGTCCATGAAGTCGTCTACTACTACTGTACGGTTCTCGAGTCGTTTGTATTCCTCAAAAAAGTGCCTTATTTCCAATGTTGGAACTTCATGCCAGGGGTTGAACATTGCTGGTAAGTATCATTTGTTACAAATATGGCAATAAAGATACGTGAAATTCAAGGGGAATGTGGTTGTTTTGTGCCACGTCGACGCGTATTTTGAAAAAAATGTGTATATTACACCCAAGAACATGTCATTTTTTCAAACACCTGTAACATGCAAGCTTTTTCTACGCTCATTGAAGCCTTGGACGCCCTGAAAACAGAGGGTTACACAGAAGATTTTAACCTACAGGCCGACCACATCCATTGTCGCGACGGGGCCATCAAGCTGCATCCCGAAGATTTTCAGATTGATAAATTTTTTCGCTTCGAAGGCATGACAAACCCGTCGGATTCCAGTATCTTGTGCGCTGTTTCTTCTGAAAAGTATGCCATTAAAGGCGTAGTGGTGAATGGGTACGGTGCAAGTGCCAGCCCTTTGACCGACGAAATGCTTGAAAAACTAACCTGATTCTTTCGATGAAGCAAAAATATTATGGCCTGTTGGTCGCTCTACTGTGCGTTTTCGAGGTGCCTTGCTTGTTGGGTCAAGCCTCACCCGACCCGCTTTTGCCAACATTATTGGGCAAATGGGAAGTGTTATCGTATTCGGAACAAGGGATTACGGTAAACAAACAGGAAGCATCGCCAGCGCAGGCCCGCAAAGTGTATGCACATGTGCGGGGGCAACGCGCCATCCGGTTTTACGGTTATCAGGCGTATGAAGAAGGCTTGAGTCGGCGCGAAGACCGCGCTTTTAAGGAATGGCTGGAACGCGATAGCGTCCTTGAGGTGAAACGACTCATGGAGGTGATCTCCATACCTTATTATGCTGTTTTTTTTGCCGACAGCACGCTGTCCCTTTACAACAAAACAGTTGAAACGGGTGCAGTTCTTTTTCCGGAATCGAGGCGTTTCGCGCTCAACGGCAAAACCATGAGCCTCGACATCTTCCGTTTGGGGGGATATGAACGCCTTGATGTGCAAATCTTGTGGTTAGACGAAAAAAAACTGACGTTGTTTATCCCAGACGAGGCCGAAGTGGTCGAATTGGTGAAAGTACCTTTTGCTTTGCCTTGAATTGGGTTATTTGATCCAGAATGAATCCATGACGGTTGTGCCGGATTTGGACACGAGCTTGAATTCGTCGGGCAAGGCAGTGAGGGTAAGCACATACACCATTTTACCTTTGATCCAAAACCGTTGTTTCCATTGCATGGGGTTGTCGCCGAATCGGCCGGTATACTGCAATTCGTGGCAGGTGCCGGAGGGGGTGTTGAATTTGTTGTTGGATATAAGGGTAAAATCGCCGACCATGGCTTCCAGTTGTCCAATTGTGGCGTCTATGGTGGCCGCAATGTCCACATTTTCCTGGGGCATTTCCTGTTGTATCAGGTTCAGGTTGGGGCTAAACGCCGGGTTGTCGGTAGTAGAAGGCATGAAAAGGATGAACTTGGTGCCCATCAGGCCAGCTTGATCCAGGGTCCAGTCCTCCGGATATTGAATCGAATAAGTGGGTTGATCTAAGGTTTTCAAGCCTTCTTTTTGCGTCTGTGCAACCGCAAACAAGGGCAAGGCCAGCAAAAAGCACAATAGGTGTTGTAAACGCATGAGCTGTTTTTTTTGTGCAAATTTACCATATTTATCACTTTTGCGTCAAGGATTTTGCCGGGTTCCCTGCATCACCCTCCAACAACTACTTTTACCCCCCCATAAACAAACCCACCCATAAACCTCTAAACCTCTAAACCTCTAAACATCCATGAGCCATTTATTCCTCCGGGCCGCACGCGGCGAACAAACCGAACGGCCTCCTGTATGGCTCATGCGCCAGGCGGGCCGCATTTTGCCGCAGTACCGAGCCTTGCGCAGCCACTTTCCCGATTTTAAGGCGTTTGTAAAAACGCCGGAGGCGGCAGCAGAAGCCACCCTTCAACCCGTGGAGGCTTTGGGGGTGGATGCCGCAATTGTATTTTCCGACATCCTTGTGGTTCCGGAAGCCCTGGGTCTGGAGTATGAAATGATAGAAGCCAAGGGGCCGCGTTTTCCGAAGACCATCGACAGTGCCGCTGATGTGCTGGCTTTAGCTCCGGCCGAACTGGCTGCCGAGCGGTTGGACTATGTGTACGAAGCCATCCGGTTGAGTAAGGCGGGTTTGGCTGGTCGGCTTCCACTCATTGGTTTTGCCGGGGCACCCTGGACCCTGCTGGCGTATATGGTAGAAGGCGGAGGGAGCAAGACCTTTTCCAAAGCGCGCCGGTTTTTGTATCAGGAACCGGAAGCGGCCCATGCGCTTTTGCAGCGCCTGACCGATGCGACCATTGTATACACCCGGCGACAAGTGGCCGCAGGTGCCGATTTGATTCAGATATTCGATTCCTGGGCGGGTGAATTGCCCCCCGAACAATACCAGGCGTTTGCCCTGCCTTACCTCGCACAAATTGGGGAAGCCTTAGCGGGCACCCCGCGTACGGTATTTGCCAAAGGGGCGTGGTTTGCCTTGCCGGAGTTGAACGCGTTGCCGTTTGATGTGGTGGGTTTAGACTGGAACACATCGCCCGAATGGGCCCGCAGCATCACCGGGCCTCAAAAAGTGCTGCAAGGCAACCTTGATCCCTGCCTCTTATACGCCGAGCCGGAGTACATTGCCCAGAAAACCACAGCCATGCTGGAGGCCTTTGGGCCGCACCACATTGCCAATTTGGGTCACGGCGTATATCCTGACACTCCGTTGGAGGGTGTACGGGCTTTTGTGCAGGCGGTACAAGCGTACAAACGTTGAGCGCATTCAATTGATTTGGAGTCGGATCCAAAAGGTGCTCCCCTTGCCTACTTCACTGTCGAAACCAATTTCGCCGTTCATCAATTCGACATATCGGTGTACAATGTACAGGCCGAGTCCGGTACCCTGGATATTACTGGCGTTGGATGCCCTGAAGAATCGGGAAAAAAGGTGTTTTTTATCCGCTTCGGGAATACCCATGCCATGGTCGGTAACCTTTAGGCTAAAATCCTGCTCTGTCACCACCGTATGCACCTCGATGGGGGTATTTTCCGGCGAATATTTGATGGCATTGGAGATGAGGTTGATCAATACGTGTTTTAGCAGCGCAGGATCAAGCATAATATGGGGCGAACCGGAATATTGTTGCCGGAGGACTTGTCCGGGCTTAAACAGCAGTTTTAGCTCGCCTGTTACGTCCTCTATCAGTTGGGGCAGGTCTGTCATTTCACGGGTAGGCAGGGTTTTGCCTTCTTCCAGTTTGCCGAGGGAGAGGAACTCTGTAAGAATGGTATTGAGGTTGTTAACCGCTGTTTTGATTTTTTGTGCGTGTTTCTGGATATTTTCCACATCGTCCCGTTGGGCATACGTGATGATGAGTGCTGCAGACGACAGTACGGTGCTCAGCGGCGTGCGGAACTCATGAGAGGCCATAGATACAAACCTGCTTTTGAGTTCGCCCAGCTCTCTTTCCTTTTCGAGTGCTATGGCCAGATCGTTTTTCGTTGTTTCGAGTGCGCGGGTGCGTTCCCGTACCTTTTCCTCTAATCCTTCGTTGAGGTTTTGCAGGGCGGCGGCAAGTTGTTCGAGGCGCTGGTTTTGGCGTAGAATGCGGCTTTCGTTCTCTTTGCGAATGGTATTGTCGCTGATAAAAGCCATGACATAATCGCCGTAAGCTGTTTTAAAAGGACTTAAACTCACCTCAACAGGGAACTCGCTTCCGTCTTTTCTCACCGCAGACAAATAGCTTCCAATGCCCATGCTACGCGGTTTCGGATCGTGCGCATAAGCACTTCTGTGCTTTTTATGAAGTGCATGCAGGCGCTGTGGAATCAGGATTTCGATGCGTTCGCCCACTAATTCCTGAGCGGTGTACCCAAATAGTTTTTCTGTGGACGGGTTTATACGGATAATTTCACCGCGGTTGTTTGTAAGCAGGATACCAGTAGAAGCAAATTCAAACAAAGCGCGGAATTGCTCACTTCGGTTAGTATCGTTGTATTTCATCTGCTGGATAAACAGCACTAAGTAAGATGCTATCCAGATACCGATAACGGTGATGCTTCTTTCAAGGAGGAGGTTCTGCAGAGGTTGTTCGTGTGCGAACAGGAGTACTGGTACGATACTCAATACCGTAGTAACAATACCCAGCAACACTACATCGTTTTTTTCTTTTAGAGAAAGGCCCAATAGAATAGGAAACAGGTACAACAACGACACATTATCGGGTTGCGGCAGCAAAAGATCAGTAATCAATATCCCCAGGATCAACAACAGAATGATCAATACGGGATACTTAACCTGGTTGTTTAAGCGGAACAATTAGTGGAGTAGTTGTACGCTCATGCCTGTAACTGCATTGGAAAACCTTCTGCTTCCCAAGCGCGCAACCCGCCATCCAATACTGCAATGTATTCAAAACCTTGCTGAAGCAGCCATTTGGCAGCGTGCTTGCTTCTGTTGCCCACATTGGACACCAGCACGACGCTGTGGTTGACCGGAAGCTCGGCTTCACGGGTTTTGAGTTGACTGTAGGGAATATGCAGGACACGTTTCACATCGAGCGATTTGTCTTTGTATGTCGGATTTTCACTTACGTTAACAAATACGTAGCCGCTAATGTACGCTGCGTATGCTTCGCGGGCAGACATTTTTTCTATCTGATTCATGTTTATTTCAGATTTTAAGGTTGTAAAAAATTTCACTTTTACTTATACAAATTTCAATTAAATTTTGAATATAAATAAGATTGCAGTGTTAAAATTTATGTTAAGAAAAAATAAAGAACAATTTTGATTTAATATAGGGTAATATAAAATTTTATGTTGAGGAAAAAAAATAA
>JBMOHO010000014.1:0-24189 GCA_049317805.1 Saprospiraceae bacterium | reverse complement strand
CTTTTGACTATCCCGTCACGTATTACCAGCGCGCTTCGGCCTACGAATTGCCTTCTCAATTGAACATCGGCGCTTCGTACGACTGGTACCTGGGCAGCAAAGACTACCGCCTTACGGCTGTGGGCAACTTTACGTCCAACTCTTTCTCGCGTGACCTGCTCGGCGGCGGTTTGGAGTTTGGCTTCCGCGATCTCTTTGCCCTTCGCGTGGGTTACAAAAGCGAAACAGACTTCAGCGATCTGGAATCCAGCCTCGATAACGGCGTCAGCGCCGGCTTTTCCGCTTCAGTGCCCCTGCGCAAGAAAGAAGCCGAAGACGTGTATATCCCGCGTTTATCCATCGACTATGGCTATCGGATGACCGACGTATTTAACGGCATCCACAACATTGGCGTCCGCATTGATTTATAAGCGATTCCGCATGCTGTAAAAAAAATGTTGCAGCATTTGTCGAAATGCCCGTATCTTTGCAAGACACTTTGAACACAGAAACGTTTCTACAGCCGTAGGAACGTTTCTGTTTTTTTTCATAAACAAGTACTATGGCAAATTACACGTATCTGACGCAAGCCGGTTATGATAAACTCAAAAAGGATCTTGAAGAGCTGAAATCTACCGGCCGACAAGAGGCCGCAGCGGCCATCGCAGAAGCCCGTGACAAGGGTGATCTTTCCGAAAATGCCGAATATGATGCGGCCAAAGAGGCCCAGGGCATGTTGGAACTGCGCATCAACGAGATTGAAACCGTCATGGCAAATGCCCGCATCATTGATGAAACCCAACTGGACACGTCCAAGGTTGCTATTCTATCGAATGTGACCATCAAAAATAAAAAGACGGGTAAAGAAATGACGTATAAACTGGTCTCTGAAACAGAAGCCGACGCAAAATCCATGCGCATTTCCGTCAGTTCTCCCATCGGCCAGGGGCTGTTGGGTAAGATCAAAGGCGAAGTTGCTCAAATTCAAACCCCCGGCGGCCAAATAGAGTTTGAGGTCGTGGATATCTTTTTAGGTTAGACGCACATGGCAACCCTCTTCACCCGAATTGTAAACGGGGAAATCCCCTGCTACAAAATAGCCGAAACGGATCGTTTTTTGGCGTTCCTCGACATCCGGCCTATGGCCAAAGGGCACACCCTGTGCATCCCAAAACAAGAAATTGACTACCTGTTTGACATTGATGACGAACAGTTGGGAGGGCTTATGGTGTTTTCCAAAAAAGTGGCCAAAGCCATTAAAGCGGTGGTCCCTTGCAAACGCATCGGGGTAGCGGTGGTCGGTATTGAAGTGCCGCATGCGCACATTCACCTCATGCCCATCAATGCCGTTTCTGATCTCGGGTTTGGACGCCAGCCGGTGGACATGAGCGGGGAGGAGTTGACTGCGCTCGCAGCAGAAATAGCGGCGCATGTAGTATAAACACTTGTTCGGGAATAGACATCCCGAACAAGTGTTTTGAGCGCATTACGGTTTTTCGTTCAACCGCCAATCGTAGTCAATATACGTCAGCGAGGCGTTTTCCGTCATTTTCTGCGCAGCATACTTATTGATAAATGCTTTGACCGACCCGGCGTTGTCGCTGAAGTCGCCGCCAAACCATTTGAAAATTTCGGAAACCCTGGGATTGTCTGCCGTAACCTGGTTGCGAAGCGGATCATTGACGAAGGTGCGCATGGCGTCCTCCAACTGCTTGTCTAATTTTTCGGCCGTGTATGCTTCAGCGCGGAGTTTGGGACAGGAGTAGGATGCGCAATTGACCGCTGCGTGCACGCGTGCATCCTTGAACACCGGGCGCAGGATGTTGTGTTCAATGTTGTTCAGGTCGTAGGTGTAGCCGCCAATCTTGATCCATTTGATGTCCCAAACAGAGTTGACAAAAGCGACGCCTTTCTTGATGTCTTTGATGCTGGCCACCGGGTAGTGTTGGACGATGAGCTTGACAGTGTAGGCGTTGTAGGCGTTGATCCAGTAGGCCATTTGTTCGTTGCGCGACCAGGATTTATCGTCGGGATGCGATGACTCCAGCAAGGACAGATAGCGGTTGAGTTCTGTGGAGTCTTGCCTGAAGCCTTTATAGTCAACCCAACCTTGTTCGTCGACGTGTTTGCGAAGCAGCGTGTTCCATAATTCGTGTGAAACGGGGGCGCTGTCGGAGCTGTGTTTGATGGCCCGACAATTGGCGCAGGTAAACCAAATAACCAGCACGCCGAAGACAGAGAGGGCAAAAAGGGCTGTTTTTTTCATTACAAAGGGTTAGTGGACGAGGTGTTTGTAAATGCGTTTAAGTTTTTCGGGGGCTACGCCCCATCGGAAGAGGGTGAATACATACATATTGGCCAATTGTACCCGCAGCCACGAATTGTGTTGGTACTTGCGTGCAGAAACGGTAGCGCTTTTTTGCAGGGTACGCATGCGGTAATGTTTGCGGGCGCGTCTGATGAAGTCGTATTCTTCCATGACCACATATTTTTCATCATAGCCACCCAGGGCATTGAAGATGTCTGCGGAGATGAAAAACGTTTTGTCGCCACCCTGGCTCCAGATAAAATTATACCGGGAAAACCAGGCGTTCACTTTTAACCAAAAGCGCGGGGAGTCAAACTGGTATTTGTAACATCCCATATCGATGCCGTTTTGAATGGCGTAAAGGATATCGCTGGCAAAACTTGGGGGCGGCTGGGTGTCGGCATGCACAAAGTACAACAGTTCGCCTGTAGCATGCTGTGCGCCGAGGTTCATCTGCGCGGCCCTGCTTCTGACGGATGAGCGGAGGGTTTTTGCCCCAAGTTGTTGGGCAATGATTCGTGTTTCGTCGGTGCTTCCGCCATCCGATACAATGATTTCAGCGAGATCGTCGCCGCCGTGTTCCTTTAGGAAACGCATGAGGCGGCCTATGTTTTCCGCTTCGTTCAAGGTGGGAATGATGACGGAGATGCGCATCTTTGCTTATATACGTTTGAAGTGGGGTAGACGGTTTTGGGGGACAGTTGATTACTCATACTTGCTGAGGCTCTAAATATACAACCAATGCGTATATTCTTATTTACCTTTGAAACACATCACCTTAAAATCATTTTCTGAGGCCGTTCACTAAACCCCGATTTCTTGCGCTGTGCCTGTTGGTTGTATTTTTGAGCAGCAGGTCTGATATGCACGCACAGGCTGTACCCGACACCACGGTGCGCATCATTGGGCTGCCTGTGGTGTTTTATTCGCCCGACACCCGTTTGGGGTTTGGCGGCGGCGGTGTGCTCACGTTTTACACCAAAGGGGCCCCTCAGCGGTCGAGCGTCACGTTTAGCCTGGCGTATACCCAGCGCAAGCAGGTATTGGTGTGGTTTCCGTATCAAATTTACCTTGATCAGGGCCGGTACATTTTGTACGGGGAGGTGGGTTGGTACGACTATTTGTACCAGTTTTTTGGCATTGGCAATGGCTTTGACGACGATTACCTTGAAAAATACACCGCCCGTTTTCCTTTGATAAAAGCCAATTTTCTGCGGTCTTACAACAAAACGCAGGCTGCCGGCATTCGCATCCAATACAACGACTACCAGATTACCAAATACGCCCCCGACGGGATACTGCCACAGGGCACGCTTACCGGCTGGAACGGCGGCCGCTCTTCGGGTGCAGGGCTGGTATGGTGGCTCGACAGCCGCGATGACCGGTTTTACCCTTATAAAGGCTGGTTTGTGGAAACGTCCTTGTACAACGAAAGCCGGCTTACGGCTTCTGATTTTCGTTTTTCCAGGCTTCAGGTGGAAGGCAGTACCTATCAGCGCACAGACGGCAAGTCTGTATTGGCCTTGCAAGTCGCCGCTACGTTTACAGTGGGCAATGCCCCCTTTTTCAATCTGGCCCAGCTTGGTGGCCCCCGGCGTTTGCGTGGATACTTTGATGGAAAGTATCGCGACCGGCACCTGATGCTGTTTCAGGCAGAATACCGGAGGGTACTGTACAAACGCTTGGGGGGCGTCTTATTTGCGGGTGCCGGCTCAGTATTTGGCACTCCGGGAGAATCATTAGTGTGGCGTCCAAACACCGGCCTGGGTTTGCGCTTCCAGCTCAGCAAAAAGCAAAAGTTGAACGTACGCTTGGACTATGGGTTTGGTGTGCGCTCCCAAGGGTTTTACCTGACGTTTGGGGAGGCGTTTTGAGTTTCTGTCCCCAACAATTCAAACAAACGATCTGCCATCCCGATGTTGGTTGATTGCGATAAAGAAGCCCGCTGCATGCGTCCGCCCAGCACACAGGCGGCAAAAGCGTGGTAATGCCCGTTTGCGTCGCGTTCGCAGTAAGCGCCGAAGGGGAGTTGGCAGCCCCCGTCGAGCAGGCGGAGCAGTCCGCGTTCCACATTGGTGCAAGCGGCTACTTGCGGGTGGTGAAGTTTCAGGAAAATGTTTCGGGTATGGTGGTCATTGCGGTGGGTTTGCCAGGCCAGTACGCCTTGTGCAGGGGCAGGTACAAATTCGCGGGGCAGGAGGGGCAACACCTTTAGATCGGTCAGCTCCAATTGCAGGCGTTGAATGCCGGCACCGGCAACAAAAATGGCGTCGTATTGTCCATCGCGGAGTTTATCTATGCGGGTGGGCACGTTGCCGCGCAAATCGTGCACCTCTACATCCGGACGGTATTCGGTTATTTGCGCTTTGCGGCGGGCGGCAGAGGTGCCCAAAACAGCGCCTGCTCGCAAGCGAAACGGTTTGCCAGCGTCAAAAGATTGTGGTCGTACCAGCAGCCAGTCAGCCGGATCCTCGCGATAAGACACTGCGGCAATCACCAGGTCTTCAGGCTGTTGCGTCGATAAATCTTTCATGGAATGCACCGCCACCTGCACCTCGCCTTGCAGCAAAGCGTCTTCAATTTCTTTGGTAAAAAACCCCTTACCCTCCATTTTGTCGAAACCCAGGTGCTGAATTTGATCGCCCTGCGTTTTGATGATGACTAATTCGGAATCAACACCGATTTTCGTCAATTCAGCTTGCGTATGGCGGGCCTGCCAAAGCGCCAACGCACTTCCCCTTGTACCAATGCGGATTTTCATCCAGCAAAGATAAAGGAACGCCCTCACTCCATTCCGTATTCCGCATTCCGCATTCCATTCGTACCTTCGCGAAGCCAAATAGCGACCTACATGCAAGACATTGTTTTTGATCTCATTGAAAAAGAACTCGACCGCCAGCGGCGCGGAGTAGAGTTGATTGCCTCTGAAAACTTCACTTCGGCACCGGTCATGAAGGCCATGGGCTCTTGCCTCACCAACAAATATGCCGAAGGCTTGCCCCGTCGCCGTTACTACGGCGGATGCGAAGTGGTAGACGAAGTGGAACAGCTGGCCATTGACCGTCTTTGCCAGCTTTTCGGCGCGGTCTGGGCCAATGTGCAGCCCCACTCCGGGGCGCAGGCCAACGCGGCGGTGTTTCTGGCCTGCCTGCAACCCGGCGATAAAATCCTCGGATTCAACCTGGCGCACGGCGGACACCTGAGCCACGGTTCACCGGTAAACTACTCCGGAAAAGTATATAGTCCGAGTTTTTATGGTGTGGAAGAAGCCGACGGTCGAATCGACATGAATAAGGTAGAAGAAATTGCCCGCCGGGAACAACCCAAACTCCTCATTTGCGGCGCTTCGGCGTACGCCAGAGACTGGGACTATGCCCGTTTCCGCCAGATTGCCGACAGCGTTGGCGCATTGTTGTTAGCCGATATTGCCCACCCTGCCGGACTCATTGCTGCCGGGTTGCTCAACAACCCCTTGCCACATTGCCACATCGTGACCAGCACCACCCACAAAACCCTGCGCGGCCCCCGTGGCGGCATCATTATGATGGGCCAGGATTTTGACAACCCCTGGGGACGCGCCACCAAAAAAGGAGAGCCCATTCAGATGTCGGCTATACTGGACAGCGGTGTTTTCCCGGGCATGCAGGGCGGCCCATTGGAACACGTGATTGCTGCCAAAGCGGTTGCATTTGCCGAAGCATTGACGCCGGCATTTAAAACGTATGGCCAACAAGTGATCAAAAATGCGCAGGCCATGGCTGAAGCCTTTATGGAAAGAGGGTACAACATCATTTCAGGCGGCACCGACAACCACCTCATGTTGATAGACCTGCGGTCAAAAAATGTGACCGGTAAAGTAGCGGAAAAAGCACTTGGAGAGGCCGACATCACCATCAACAAAAACATGATCCCCTTCGACCCACAGCCGCCCATGACCACATCGGGCATGCGCATTGGCACTGCTGCCGTTACTACGCGCGGTTTTAGAGAGGCCGAATGTCGTCAGGTAGTGGAGTGGATTGATGAAGTGTTGCTGCATCCGGAAGACGCCACTGTGCATTTAAAAGTGCGCAGGGAAATCAACGAATTGATGCATAAATTTCCATTGTACACTTCGGTATAGGCATAAAAAAAACTGCCGGCACATCTGCCGGCAGTTTTTTTATGCGCGTAATTGATCTTACCGTTGCCGGTAGATTATCATTTTTATTTCATGTCAGCCTGAGCACTTGCAGAAGAGGTTGTGCTGCGGTAGTCGCTTTTCGATTGGGTGAAACCCAGTTCGTTGGGGTTGCCTGGCGTGTAAAGTTTGATGCTTTGGTTGCTGTTGGGCGTCAGGTGCTGGATGCTGTTGCCTTCGAAGCCGGCCTCGTTGACATTAGCCTTCCAGATGACGTCGTAACCATTCACAGTGGCCAACAATTCTTCGTTGATCGTGAAAGCATTCAGTTGTTTGCCGGTAACGCCACCGATGTAGTGGGTGCCGAGGTGGTTGCCCTCTTTGTCAAACACCGAGATGGTGTAGTATTTCGAACCTTTGCTGAGGCCACGTGCCAGGTTGTACAGTACAGCGTGGTAGTTTTTGGTTTCGAAACGAGCCACTGGCTCCGGATAAACCGGCATGCGGCTGTATTGGGCGCTGCTTTCCAGTTCAGGTAAAAATTCGAAGTATGCCCAGTCAAGGCGAGTAGCCTTGGTAGTTTCTTTGTTGGTCAGTTCCGCTTGAAGCGTCTCCGAAGAGATGCTAAAAGGCAGCGAGGCTGCTGGGAACTGCTGCAGGAACTGGTCGAAGTTGACCGTTTGTGCAGGCGCCGGTGCAGTTGTGAAAAACAAGGCAGCGGCGGCGAAGAGCAGGATTAATGTTGATTGTTTCATAATGCGGAGGATCGGTTGGATGAGATGGTGTGAGAGATTACCGGACTGCCCGGGATTGGATTAATTGGTGAACCTTGTTGAATGGTATAATCCAAATAGCTTGCCAATACGAAGAAGCGAAGTGTTAAAACTGCGGAATCGGGTGCTATATGACAAGCACCCGACAAAACTTGCAGTGAAGTAAGGTGATTATGGTACTGCATTTTTTTAAAAAAAACGGAGTCGTTTTGTGTCGATGCCGGAGTATTCTAACGTGCATCCGGCTGTAGGTCACATTTGAACAGCCATTTTAACATAAAAACGGTAAGCCACTGACATTCATAGAAATGCAGTGGCTTACCGTTTGTGTTTTTGGCCTTATGCCAATAAGATTGTCCGCGATCAGAGGGTCGTTTGAACGCCTGCTTGCACACTAAAACTGTTGTGCTGAACAGGTTCGTTGCCGAAGTTCACTTTGTCAAGTGCAAGGTGAAAAACAGGTTGTAAAAAAAAACTGTTCTTTTTTCCAGCTGGCCACACAAACTGGAGCGCAAAGTCGGCCGTGGTCCAGTTGTTGTCTTTCCAGTTGCCGCCTTCAAGCAGCCCTTTTCCAGGTACAGAGCGCTTTGGCTTGTTGCCGTTCAGGGGCAAATTGGGCCCTGAACCCTGGGGCGCGTCATAGTACACGGCGTCGTAGTCATATTGTTTATCCAGTATGACGTTTGGCGTGATGCCGCCTCCGGCCAACATTTTCAAACGGCTTTTTTGCCCGACCAAGCGGAGGAATCGGATGGGCAATTGCAACACATCAGCACTGGCTTTAGACATGGTGGCACCAAAATATCCGGTTTGCAAGTTGCCGTCGTATATTTCAACGCTGCGTGTTGGTGTGTACTGCTTGTTTGCGTAGCCCAAACCCGCTTCCAGTTGCCATCGTTTGCCCCGACGCCCTACGGCTGTTGTCGCGCCGTATCCCTCTTCGCTCAGGGTTGCATCTGCAGTTCGGAAACGATTGAACTCCCCAAATATGGATGCCGAAAAATAAAATGGACTGTATCGGGGTGCTTTCTGAACGATGGGCATCAAAGCCAAATAGTCAAACTCATCTGCCAAAGAATCCGGCAAAGGCACTTCAAAAGAGGCCAAAGCGGCAACTGGCTGCGCTGCGTCCAATGTTGCAGGAGGTGCCCATTCAGCCGTGTCAGGCAAGGCAACAGGCTGTTTTTGAACAACGGTTTCGGCAAAGTTCAGTCCGTAACCATCAACATGGGGCAATGGTGCAACAACCAAAGTGCCAGGATCATTGGTAAGCGCTTGTGTTTGTGCTGCACTTTTGGCTGGAGCGGCCGCCCTTATGGAAGGGTTGACGGATGCGGCTGCGGATTGGGCGGCTTCTCCGGAAAAGCCTGATTGGGTTTTGGGCTGGGCTTTTACGATTGGTTGGTGAACCATGCCATCTACGGCGCTGGTCAACTCAGGAGCGAAACGAATCAACAAGAGGATTACTGCGGCGGCTTCCAGCGCTTTGGTGAAGCGCACAACCAGGGTACGGCGGCGAATGACATCCATCCGGCGCGACATGGCCGCCCAGTGAGAAGCCTCATACCTTGGTTCCAGTTGTTGCAGGGTGCTGTATACGACTTCATCTACAGGATCCACATGGGGCGGATCTTGCAGCATGTCGAGTTTTTTGGACAAGGCATCCCAGGTTTCGGGCCGATAAGGTTCATCGAGCCGATCGAGCATTTCCTTGAGTTGACGGTCAAACAGTTGATCCTTCATGGTGCTATTGCTGAACAAGCGGTACCGCCTGCTTATATCTGAGTGTATTATTTGTCTTCATCTCCATCCATGTGGAATTCAAATTCCATCCTTTTCCGGGTGAAGTAGTCTTTGAGTTTGATGCGGGCTTTTACCAGATTGCTGCGCGAAGTGCTTTCGGTAATCTGGAGGGCGTCTGCTATTTCCTTGTGCGAATAACCTTCTACGACGAACAGGTTAAACACTGCCCGATAAGCGGGAGAAAGCATCTGTACGGCCTCTAAAATTTCCTGTTCTGTGAGGTGGCTGAGCGCGTCCGGATCGTCGGAAGAAAGGGTATAGGCGTCGTCAATGTCATCGGTGCGGCGGCGCAAAGCCCGTCGATAATAATCGATGCAAGTATTGACCATGATGGTCCGCATCCACGAACCCAGCGAAGTGCCTGGTTTGTAGCGCCCGATGTGTTGAAAAATCTTGATGAATCCTTCGTGCAACAAATCAAGCGCTTCGTCTTTGGTGCCCGCATATCGGAGGCAAATGCCCATCATGCGGCCATAGTGTTGCTCGTACAAATATTGCTGCGCTCGCCGATCCTGTTTCATCAGGGAATCGACCAGGAAGTCTTCACTATAATCCAGGTTTAGGGTAATGTTCATGCCAGGAGAGGTAAGCCTTGAAACAATGCAGCGATCAAAAACCGCCGGTGTTGCGCGCAGTGTTCAATAAACGGTTGAACCCACGTTTGCGCTGCTTTTATGATGAAAAAAACACGCTTATGGATGCCTGTTGAATCTGTCAAAAAAAATGTTTCATAAAAAAGCAAAAATGTTTGCTTTAAAAAACTATTTGTTTTATATTTGCAGAACCATTTGACCGCTAAGCAAACGATAAAGTTATGGGAAAAACAAAATGGTTTGAGGACATGGGTACGCCGCCGCCCAAACGCAAAAACACAAAGTCGGCGCGTTCATACATGCCCGGCAAACCGACAAGACACCAGGGCGATCCTGTTCACCTGTCAACACTATGGATCAATTTTATCCATCGGTTGCGGCGCCAACGGGCTGCGCTGTTATTTCAGGTCGGCCATGTGTTTCAGGTCGTGTTCAGCCGAAAAAACCTGTCCAAAGCGGCTGTTTTGGTTGTGTTTGGCTATGCCGCTTTTGGATATCGGTTTGGAAATTCCTTCATCAGCCGTGAGGAGGTCATACGCCCTGTCAGTATTTTTACCGAGCAAACCGGCGAAGACGGGTCAAACGTACCGTTGTCTATTGAACCGGACAGGAAAAATGCGCCAAAGAAATTTCCTGCGCCGAAAACCGAAATGGCGCCGGTTAGTGCAGACGATATTGCCGATGTCAACACGCGCCTGTACGTACAGCACTATTATAAAATCGCCATAGATGAAATGAAACAATATGGTGTGCCGGCCAGCATCAGCCTTGCCCAGGGCCTCATTGAGAGTAGGGCTGGCAACAGTAAATTAGCCAAACAGAACAAAAATCACTTTGGCATAAAGTGTTTTTCCAAAAAATGCGGAAAGGGGCACTGTTCTAACCATTTTGACGATCACCACAAGGATTTTTTCCGCATCTTTAAATCAGCATGGGAAAGTTGGCGCGCACACAGCATCATGATCAGCAGTGGTCGGTATGCCGGTTTGAAGAAAAACGGAAGAGACTATAAAAAGTGGGCGTATGGACTAAAGCGACTTGGTTATGCAACCGACCGGACGTATGCCGAAAAATTGATAGGCATGATCGAACGCTATAAATTGAATCGGTACGACCATTATTGACATCCAAGCCCTAACCTTGCACATAAACCACCCATTTTTCCTGAAAAAAAGCTTCAGTGAAATGCTTGGAAATGGCAAACAATTCGGTGTAGAAAGCGCCTTTGCCGGGAAGTGCCTTTATTTCTTCATCCATCAAACCTCCTTTTAATGCAAAAATACCGTTGGGGTAAGGATGTCTGTGTTTTTTACCGATGAGCTTCTGGCTCCATAGCAAAAGCTTGTCCAGGGGCGCCACGGCTCTGCTCACCACAAAGTCAAATGCGCTTTTCGTGCTCAGCTCTTCTGCCCGGATGTGCCTGGCTTCTGCATTCAGAAGGCCTAATTGTTCAATGATGTCTTGTACGACCGCAATTTTTTTACCTGTGCCATCCACCATCAAAAATTGAACCTGGGGAAACATAATGGCAAGCGGAATGCCCGGAAATCCGCCGCCAGTACCCAGATCCAAAATGTAGCTATCAGGCAAAAAACGGATAACCTTGGCTATGGCCAGCGAGTGCAGGATGTGCCGTTCGGTGAGGTTGTCCATGTCTTGACGAGAGACCAGGTTTATTTTTTCATTCCAGTCGTGGTACAAACCAGGCAACATACCCATTTTTTCGCGCTGGTTTTCATCCAGTTCGGGGAAATACGTCCAAATTTGCTCCATGTTCAATCGCCTATTGCTTCCATCATTTCCAATGCTTTTGTGCGCCGGACTTCGTCCTTGGAAGTGTCTAAAAACCTGTTGAGGGCGCCTTTGGCTTTGCTGTTCATGGTGCTGCTTTCAGCGGCCAGTTGCACAAATGCCAATGCCTGGTACCAGTATATGTCTTCGCCAAAATATTCCAGGTCTTGTATTTTGGACAGGCTTTCCAGCGCAGTAACGGGGTCTTTTTCTTCCAGGCTGATGACGGCTAAGTACAGCCAGGCATCAGAGGCACAAACCGATTCGTTTTCAATCACAATCAACAGCAACGCATCTTTGGCTTCATCAAAAGCTTTCCGGGTATAGGCGCGGTCCGCAGTTTCGAGCAGTTGATCACAATCTGCCGGCCGGGCTCCTATGCTGTCATTGCCTCTCGCTGGGCCATAGCGATCTCGTATGTCGCTAAGCAGGCTTTTGGGCGGCTCAAAATTGCCTTCGAAAGCGTCTTTGGCTTTGGTCGTCGTAAAAAAAGTGTAATAAAGGAAGATGGATAAAGCGAACAAAAAAAAGCCCAACCACAGCCACCAAATGATGTTGTTGCTTTTTTGCTGAACCGGATTGGTGGTGGGGGTTAAGCGCTCAACGGAAGCCGTTGTTTGGTAAAGCTGCCACCCCGCAACGTCAGTAAGCGCGTTGTTGACCCAAGCAGGCGTTTCTTGTTCGGGGAGGCGCAACCGTTCTAAAAATGCCTTTTCGCAGTCGGTTTTGGTAGGCCATTCGAGTTCCGTTCCAGCCAACTCGTCTATGCATGGAGCAGACATGGCTGCCAATTTGCTCCAGACAAACATTTTTTTGCGGTGTTCGAGTCGCTCTGCTGCTTCTGGAACGGGAATGTCGGACGCTTCAAAGTCCGTTTCAGGCGCATTGTCTCCACTAATTTGCTCTTGTTGCCGATCAAAATAATGCGCTTTGGCAAGTCCTTTTAACCAAAATGCAAACGGCATTTGCGGCGGGGCCTGGTCATTGGCTATTAAACCGGCGGCCTCAATCAATGCGGTGCGAAAGAATACGCCAGCTTCATCGTCGGGGCACCCTGCTTCTTCCAGGCTGCGCAATATTGGCTGCCGGCATTCGCGGTACACGTGTTGAATGTCTTCAAAATTGCCGGAAACGAGCAAATCGGCAAGATTGTCGTTGGGTAAATGGTGATCAAAAGCTGTAGAATCCATATGCAATGCTGAAGGGCAAAAGTACGGGTTTCAAATGGATACCACAAAAAAGAGCCAGGACGTTGCGTCCCGGCCCTATGAAAACACCTAAAACCCTATTAACTAACCTTATGAATACAAATTTGATCGGTTACAAAAATTTACGTAAACGATTTAAAAAAAACACCAATAGCTGAAAAAGGTTTACTATGGCTTTGTCATGGTATTGTAATACAAAGTGCTGCCCCAAAAAACAAAAAAGCCACCCTGTGGGTAGCAGGGTGGCTTTCAAAAATGCTAAAGTTTGGGATTAACCTACCGCAATGGTTTTTACGGGATTGACTGCCTGTGCTTTTTTGGTCAAATCGATGCTTAGCACGCCGTTTTGATAGGTAGCTTGCACATTGTCGTGGTCTACGGTTTCAGGCAGGTTAAAGCTGCGTTCAAATGTGCTGAATGCAAATTCGCGACGGCGGTATTTTGCCGTATTTTCCGTACTTTCGGCTTCTTTTTTGGCAGAAACGGTCAATAAGTTTTTATCGATCGCCAGCTTGAAATCGCTTTTGTCGAATCCTGGTACCGCCAAATCAAGTCTGAAACCGTTTTCGGTTTCAAGTACATTCAGCGCCGGGAAACGATTAGTGGCGAAAGCGGCAGGATGGAAATCGTCCATGGCGTTGTTGAAGAATTCGCTGAAGAGCGATTTGAAAGGGCTTGGTGCCGGTTGAAATTTTACCAGTGTCATGGCGTTTGTTTTTATTGGGTTAAACAATGTTGAAATGTTGAGTGATGCATAAAGCTGAGCAATCGGCGTACCAAGGCAAAAGAAGGAGATAATTTGTCTGGATTTCATTTTTGCTCATGCCATTTTGTCGTGTTTTTGATTTTTAGTGACATAATGGCTTAAAAAAACGATTGTGAAAAGCGACTATGCGTTTTTGAAGCCCTTTATTGCAGGGTTATTGCTGATGGCGGGTCAGGCACTGTTTTCGCAAACCCGTCCCGACAGTTTTGCACAGGTATTGCACTTGCCTGATGGGACCCGATTTGCAACGGCAGACAATTTGGGGAATGTATACCGCATCACTGCGTCCAATGCAGTAGAGAAATATGCACCAGACGGGCGGTTGCTCAGCAAGTACTCGAGCAATCGGATCGGCCGGGCGAGCAGCATTGACGTCAGCAATCCGTTGAAAACGCTGATTTGGTATGCCGATTTCAAGACCGTTTTGTTTCTCGACCGGAGCTTGACGGCCTTGGGAGAGCTGAACTTGCTGCAAGCCGGTTTTCCGGAGGTGCGTACGGTGGCTTCAGCGCGCGATGGGAACATCTGGATTTATGACGAGGCCCTGTTCAGGCTACGGAAAGTGACGCCCGAGGGCCAACAATTGTTTGAGAGCGTGAATCTTGGGCAGCTTTATCCCTACAGGCTGACCATCACCTGGATGGAAGAAAGCGATACCCGATTGTACGCAGCCGAAGCGCTAAACGGGATTATGGTTTTTGACGCTTTCGCACAACCCATTGGGAATGCGTTGCCCGATCATCGTCCAGCGGTTTTTGATGTGGGGCGAGAAGTGGTGCAATTTGCTGATTCGACACACTGGAACGCCATATGGTTGACATCCCCACGGGTGGTTCAACTGCCATTGCCTGATGCGCCGGATGTTGCAGGCAAATGGTACGCGTTTGAAAATAAACTTTTCTTTTGTGGGGAAAACGGGCTTTGGATTTTTAAGACAGCAAATGAATAACCGTTGGTATAACTTAACGATTAATTAAAATAAAAAATGTCAATTAATCTTTTTATTTAAAACAATTGTGTTATCTTTGTGAGGCCAATCAAACAGGCAATAAAACCTTTTTCCACACTTAAAACCTTTACAATGACAACTAAAGAAGTTGCATCCCGCTATTACGAGTTGGCCCAAACCGGCCGCTATGATCTAATTGTAGAAGAGCTGTACAGCGATGATGCAGAGAGCCATGAGCCGGAAGGCTCAAATTTGGCAAGCGTACATGGCAAAGAAGCCATACGGGAAAAAGCGGCGCAATTCCAGGAGCAAACGGAAGAGGTGCACTCCGGTTGGTGCGGTGAGCCGGTAGTTGGCGACAAATACTTCTCTTGCGCCATGGGCATGGACATAACTTTGAAAGGCATGCCACGCATGAACATGGACGAAGTATGTGTTTTCAAAGTGATTGACGGCAAGATCGTCAGTGAACAGTTCTTCTATACGGTTTAAACCGCAGTACCACTTTGGGAATATAGGTTACCAGGCGACGTGACAGCATGTTGCCTGGCAACCTGTATACCATATCATACGTTATATGAACAGATTCTAAATCTAACGTTTTGCAGCGCTTCACGGCTTTTTTTGTATCTTTGCATGCTATTTTTGAATTGAACCCACTGATAACCTGTAGCGCAACCGAACTCGTAGACTCCGTTCATGAAGAACATACGCAACTTTTGCATCATTGCCCACATTGACCACGGCAAAAGCACCCTGGCCGATAGACTCCTTCAATTTACCAAAACCATCAGCGATCGGGATATGACCGCCCAGACGCTCGATAATATGGATCTGGAGCGCGAACGTGGCATCACCATCAAGAGCCACGCCATTCAGATGCGGTATGTGCACCCGGCCAATGGGGAAGAATACATTTTCAACCTTATTGATACGCCCGGACACGTTGACTTCTCCTACGAAGTCAGCCGCTCCATTGCCGCTTGCGAAGGGGCGCTGTTGTTGGTAGACGCCAGCCAGGGCATTCAGGCGCAAACCATCAGCAACCTGTACTTAGCCGTAGACCACAACCTGGAGATCATTCCCATTGTCAATAAAGTAGACATGGAGAGTGCCATGATTGAAGAGGTGCAAGACCAAATCATCGACTTGATTGGTTGCGAACGCGAGGACATCATTTCTGCTTCAGGCCGCACCGGAATAGGTGTTGCCGAAATACTGGCTGCTGTGGTGGATCGCATACCCGCACCCAAAGGAAACACCGAAGAGCCGCTTCAAGCCATGATTTTCGACTCGGTGTTCAACTCCTATCGCGGCGTAGTGGCCTATGTCCGCATCATGAACGGCACCTTGCGCAAAGGCGACAAGATCAAGTTTATCGCCACTGAAAAAGAAGTGGTCGCCGAAGAAGTGGGCCTCCTGCGCATGGGCATGGTTGAAACCAAAGAACTCAGCGCAGGCACCGTCGGGTACATCATTACCGGCATTAAAGTCAGCCGCGAAATCAAAGTGGGCGACACCGTCACACAGGTTGCCCGGCCCACCCAAGAGCCCATACAGGGTTTTGAAGAGGTCAAACCCATGGTATTCGCCGGGGTCTATCCTTTGGACAACGATGATTTTGAAGACCTGCGCGACTCCCTGGAAAAACTGCAACTCAACGACGCCTCGCTGGTCTTTGAGCCCGAAACCTCCGTCGCATTGGGCTTTGGATTCCGCTGCGGATTCCTCGGCATGCTGCACCTCGAAATTGTACAGGAACGGTTGCAACGCGAATACGACCAGGACATCATCACCACGGTGCCCAACGTGCCTTATTATGCCACAGACATGAAAGGCAACCGGTTTATGGTGTATCAGCCCACCGAAATGCCCGATCCGAACCACCTCGCCAAAGCTGAAGAACCCTATATTTTTGCACAGATCATCACCAAGCCCGAATACATAGGCAACATCATGAACCTGTGCCTCGAAAAGCGCGGCATCCTGATCAAACAACATTACCTGACGCCTACCCGCGTCGAAATGTCGTTCCACTTGCCGCTGGCCGAAATTGTGTTCGACTTCTACGACATGCTCAAGTCAATGACACGCGGTTACGCTTCTTTCGACTACCAGTTGCTCGACTATCGGGAAACCGACCTCGTCAAACTCGACATCAAACTCAACCAGGAACAAGTGGATGCCCTCAGCGCCCTTGTGCACCGCAGCAAGGCGGAATTCCTTGGTCGCCGTATGTGCGAAAAACTCAAAGAGTTGCTGCCCCGACAGCAATTCCAGATCGCCATCCAGGCTGCCATTGGCGCCAAAGTCATAGCCCGCGAAACCATCAGCGCCCTGCGTAAAGACGTGACGGCCAAATGCTACGGCGGTGATATCAGCCGGAAACGCAAGCTCCTCGAAAAACAAAAAGAAGGCAAAAAGCGCATGAAACAGTTTGGCAGCGTAGAAGTGCCGCAAGACGCGTTTTTGAAGGTACTAAAGCTGAATGACTAATCTATTCAATGATTTTGATTAAATTTGCAGATCGTAATCTACAAATTTTATTAAAATGATTGAACGGGATTTGCGTGCGCTTATTGAGCAACGCTGGACAGACGGCAAAGCCATTGTCGTTTTAGGCCCCAGACAAGTTGGTAAAACAACCCTGTTGAAGCAAATTTGTACGGAAAAAGGGGCGTACCAGTATTTAAACGGCGATGACCCGGAAGTCGTGGGCTTGCTGGAAGGGGCAAGCGAAGTGCGTCTCCGACAGATGATTGGTAAAAGCGAAATCCTGTTTATTGATGAAGCCCAAAGGGTTGCGAATATTGGCTTAACCCTCAAAATCATTACCGACCAAATCCCTACCGTGAAACTCATAGTGAGTGGGTCTTCTGCTCTGGATTTGGCAAGTGAGGTGAGCGAGCCACTGACGGGACGCAAATGGGAATACCGACTATTTCCGATTTCGTGGGCCGAATGGGTGGCCCATGTTGGCTACGTAGCAGCACACATTGGTCTGGAGCAACGCCTTTTGTACGGCATGTACCCGGAAGTGCTCAATCAAACGGGTGACGAAGAAGAGGTGCTGGAGCAACTAACGGGCAGCTACCTGTATAAAGACCTGCTTAATTTTGGTGGTATCCGCAAGCCGGAAGTGTTGGATAAGTTGTTGCTCGCACTGGCGCTTCAGGTAGGCGCAGAGGTCTCTTACAATGAGTTATCGCAGCTTTTGCGCATAGATCGCAACACCGTAGAACAATACATCGGGCTTTTGGAAAAGGCTTTCATCATTTTTCGACTCCATCCATTGAGCCGAAACCTGCGCAACGAAATTGGCAGCAGTCGCAAAGTTTATTTTTGGGATAACGGCATCCGCAACGCGGTGCTTAAAGATTTCAAACCGTTGAACCGCCGGGCCGATGTGGGCGCACTTTGGGAAAATTTCATCATCAGCGAGCGGCTCAAACGCATGGAATACCGCCGCATCAGGGGTCGTGCGTGGTTCTGGCGCACCTATCAGCAGCAGGAAATCGATTACGTGGAAGAGGTGCAAGGCGAGTTCTCCGCTTTTGAAATCAAGTGGAACCCGCAGGCCAAGGTGCGGTTTCCGGAGGGGTTTATAAATACATACAAACCGGTACAAGTACAAGTGGTGCACCGGGATGCGTTCGATGATTTTTTGGGGTAAGGCGGTTCATACAGTTCATAGGTGTTTCGGGTGCAAACCAAATTGTCGCATATAAAATAATACAATATTGCTAATGAACGGACCTCAGAGAGACTTAAAGTTTGTAAAATGAATATTCAGAAGGTTGATAATAAAAACCATAAATTAGTGTCATTCACCTTTGGATGATACTACCACAAGTGTATGTGTTACTATGCTTGTAAGGCGTGAATGATATTAATCATTTTTAATATAAAATTAACATAAAAGATTTTTTTTTTTTTTTTGTAACCCCTGAAATTTGCACCATCACCATTAAACAAATCCACCTAAACATGAAAAATTTAGTTAATCAAGCAATGCTGATTTGCTTGTTTTCATTTGCTCTTTATTTTGCCGCATGTGACAAAAAGGACCAAAATGACTCGAAGTCGCTCTCTGCATCTTCCAATCCGGTATTACAGAAGCATGCATCTGGTAGTCGATCCGATAGCCTCGGGAGTGAAGTAAGTTACTACATGTTGTATCTATATCAACAAGGAGGAGACACCTCCAAGCTGATGCAGGCCCGAAGAGAAGAGTTAAAAACAATGGATTCAATACGTGTTTTTTCGCATTCGGGCATTCGTATCTTTTTGGAAGATGGCACGTATAATCCGGTATTTGTAGCTGGCGTAAATGGCATTATTGACAGTTCATCCATGCCGGATTTGTTTAAAGAAGTCCTTAGGGAATCAACGTTAGGTAATAAGGCAACCATTGCTGAATAAGCAAAAAGTAAACTCACTTTTACATCTAAAATTCACCAATCAATGAAAATGAAAAATATAATTCTCAACTTGTGCATTGCACTTGGTTTACTAATGGCCAATAGCCTTGAAGCGCAAAGACCCGGTCAAATATTTCGGCCTTCCCCTTTGGGTTGGCCTATTGAATATGGTTCCTGCTTAGCAGACTGTTTCATGGATGACGCTAGGTGCCGTAATTCTGCGGATATGGATTATTACCGAAACCAAGCAGAATGTTACAGGCAGTTTTGGGATATGCAGAATTGTTGTGCGGATTACCATGATTGTTGCGATCATTGGGATCATCCATATGACGTTCTTTGGAACTGCATGCTTGATCATGATTACGAGCGTCAACAAGCCATTTTCAATTGCACGATTTTTTTCTATGTATGCTTATCGGATTGCGAAACATCGACTTTTTGCCCTTGGTGTTGATCTCTTCAGCATATTTTGAATCAACTTTGTCATGATTCACCTGCCAAACCGTCACATTCCGAAACTGGCACAGTAATAGACCGTTGAACGAAACGTCGGTTTTTTACACCGGCGTTTCGTTAACCATTTAGCCTGTGTTATGCTCCAGTTCCTCGCCCATGATGGGCCTTCTGCCGAAATTTTCAACCCCAACAATACCTTTTCCCACGATTTTTCACTGCTCGACTCCTATTCTCAAACGGTGGTGACCGTGGCGCAACGGGCGGGCGCAGCAGTGGCCCACCTGAAAGTGCGCAAATCAAACAAACCAACACCGGCCAACGCACCGCAAAACAACCGCCGCCGCCCGGAAGGTGAAGGCTCCGGATCAGGTTTCCTCATCAGCACCGACGGTTATTTGGTCACCAACAGCCACGTGGTCAACGGCGCTGAATCCATTGAAGCCAACTTTTCCGACGGCCGCAGCTTCACCGCGCAGGTGGTCGGCGATGATCCGGCTTCCGACATTGCTGTGGTCAAAATAGACGGCAACGGCTTCACGACCTTGCCATTTGGCCCCAGCGACCGCCTCCAGGTGGGACAAATTGCCATTGCCATCGGCAATCCCTACGGATTTCAGCATTCGGTGACCGCCGGCGTGGTGAGCGCCCTGGGCCGCAGCCTGCGCAGTCAAAGCGGCAGGCTCATCGACGATGTGATCCAAACCGACGCAGCGCTCAATCCAGGCAACTCTGGAGGCCCATTGGTCAATTCGCACGGCGAAGTCATTGGCGTCAATACCGCCGTCATTTTGCCCGCGCAGGGGCTGTGTTTTGCCGTAGCGTCGAATCTTGCGCAGTTTGTAGTGGGTAAACTCATCCTCGAAGGCCGCGTGCGCCGCGCGTGGTTAGGCATCGGTGCCCAAACGGTACCCATTGCGCCCAAGCTGCAGCAACTGTTGGACGCCAACGGTTCTTTTGCTACGCCCAACCAGTCGGGTGGCGACAGCGCCCTGCTGGTGCAAACCATTGAACCCGACGGCCCGGCCAAAAATGCCGCGTTGCAACCAGGCGACCTCATTGTGCGCTTCAACGGCCGTGCATTGGCCTCTATTGATGCCTTGCACAAATTGCTGGACGAAAAAGCGATAGGCCGCGCCGCTGAGTTGACCGTACTGCGCAACCAGCGCTTGATGACAGTGGGTGTGGTGCCAGGGGAGTTGAAGTGAGCTGAGGAGTCAGAGATGATCGGAATAGCGTTCAATCAGGCGGCGTATCCGGCCAACTTTCGCCATGCTTCCGGAATAAAAGCTGGAATCAAATCTTCCTCCTGTATACCAAGTTTTTTGAAATCCTGCACCAGTTCATTGTCGGTATTGTTCACCAATACCCAGATTTTACCGTCTGTTTTAATTTGGAAATGGAAAATGATGTTATAGTGAAAGTCCTTTCCTTCCCAACCTTCACGCATGAGTTGGAGGTGTCCGTTTTTTGAATCAGAAAGCACGTGGTTATGCAAATCTTCCAAACCTACAGACCTGATTTGGGCGTATTCATGCAACCAATGTTCAATTATGGCGTAGTATTTTGCTGATTTATCCATTGTGTAATTTTTTGTTTTTCTGGATCAAAGATGATGAGAGACAGTTTCATTTGTTTCAAAATGAATTGAAACGCAGCTACCGCCATTTGTTTTCGGTAAATTTCATCGGGAACTGCCAAATACAATTTTCTTGTTGGTTCCTTTTGATTCAGTAAGATGTTGTAATTGGTATACTGACCTATTGCTTGATGAAAGTCGTATGGGAAAGATAATCCTAAAAAACTTTTTACTTCAACCGCTATCATTTCCGAACCCCGTTCTGCTGCAAAAAGCTTCTCTGCCCCCAAGTCAATTTCATAGTCTACGCCCATAATGGTGAGCGGATAAGGGTCATGCGAGATAACCCAACCTTCGTTTTCCAAAGATGTTCTAACAATTGTGTGAAAAAATCCTTAGCCATGACTTGTCAGCAAATACCATTGCAAATATAAGCAAACATGCAATAAAATGCAAAATGAAGAATATTGTAAAAAAATCTGTGTCAATAAACGTGGAAAATTGGTTCCACTGCGGCATAAGGGATCAGAGTATATGCTTAGAGCCAATCCATAAACATGCACCTGAAACGTCCTATGACCCGGGAGCAAAAACGCGCCCTCTCGGAAACCGGCAAAAAAAAAACCAAAGGTGAATAGAATGGGCCATAAAACAACAATGGCCCGTAACATACGGGCCATTGTAACTAAACCGAAAGTATAGCAATCAAACTCAAATCAACATTCAGAGGCAGGGTGGGGTGAGACCTACTCCCCGCCATCTGTTTGTGCGCGCTCTACTGAATATTGAGCGGCAGCTTTGCCCTGGGTCAAACCTGCTTCGGCGTCGAAACGGTAGTGGATGCCGCCGTAAATGCGCGATTCAGCCGCTTCCCTGGCCCATGCTTCGCAACGCGCCGCTTCGGCAGGGTAAAAATGCGACAACACGGTAGCCGCTGCCGCTGAAAAGGTAGAGTGGCCGGAGGTATAGGCCGGGAAATTGGGTATCCCCAGAATGGTTTTAAAACCGGGAATGGCTTGTGACGGGCGCGGATAATGGTAATAATACTTGGCGTCCCAGCAAGTGATGCCCGCGTCCATGATGGCCGTGTTCATGTAGGCCATGGTGCGTGCGGCGCGCAGCGGGTTGGTTTTGTAAGTGACCAAAAACTCAGACGCCAGGCGGTTCCAGTGTCCCGGTGGCGTATACGTGTTCAGACCGTCGGACCAGAAGTTGGCGATGGCGCGCTGGTCTTCGGTGAGGTTGTCGGCAATGTCCTTGAGTTCTTTGGCGTTTGCTTCAAACTCTGCCGATCCGGGGGCCGGTGGCGGCCCTGGACGGGTGAGTTCAACATTGGGCAGGAACCAGGTTTTGACGCGGCCAAACAAAGGCGTAAGGCCCACCGGGCGCTGTGGCGTTTCCAGGTTTTCCCAGTGCCAGCCGAAGCGAGCCTCGGCGGCGGCGCGCAGGGAGTCACTGATGGGTTTGGGTGTTTGGGCATTTTTCATGCCGTCGGTAGCGGCGCGCGCCAAAAAGACTTTGGCTACTGCCCGACCGAGCGAATCGCCTGCGACAATGTCGCTTTGTACGTTCATGCCGGCCCAAATCATGCTGTTTTTGTGTTCAGTCGCTTTTTGTGCTAAAAAGTCTTTTTCCAGGGGGAACATCGCGGTCAGCACCGTTTGCGCTACTGCGGCCACCACGGCACCTTCGGAAGGGTAGGAGGGTAGCCCGTTTTTGGGCAGGTGCGTCACAATGGAAGGGTCGGTTACATAAGGCGCCGGCCTGTCAAACTGGTACTGATAATGCCACGAAGCAATGAGGGCGTCGTATTGCGCTGCGCTCCAGTAGGCGAGTGCGCGACAAGTATACGGTGGGTGTGCATACGGAAAAAATGGGTACACGCCCGGATTGGCCGCGTTGGGGGCTGGAAAGGTGCCGTCGGGGTTGGGTGCTGGAATGAGGTTGTACTTGGAAGTCAGCTCACGGGCAATTTCGTTCCAGCGCACGATGGCATTGGCGCCCCAGTATTGAACGGCCGCTTCCTGTTCGCCGCTCAAATTGGCGGCGGCAGCGCGGGCGGCAGCCAGTTCCGCCTGGTATTCTGGCGAAGAAACATCCGCAGGCGCCGGAATGCCGATCTGGCTGCTGCTGCTCAACAGCACGGGTTTCCATTGGCCGCCGTTTTCGTCCAAATCGGTGTAAGCATATGGCTCGATGTCGAGCTGAGTGGGAAGGTCTTTGTTGCAGGCGGTAAACAAACCGGCACCAAAGAGGACTGCCAAAATGAGGTAAGCATTATATTTCATGACAAGGATTTGAAAAGTGGGGGGATGATTTAATTGGTTGGAGCATTTATCGTAGAGGCATTGGCGGTGTTCCACAGACCAAACTGATAGGCGAGGCCACCAGTAAAATAGGTCGACTGGCCCACGTTGCGTCCGGAGATCACATAACCGCCGTTGGCTATCACACTCAAGCCTTTGACAAATGGGAGGAAATACTGTCCGCCACCACCAATACGGGTTGAAACCATTCGGTTAGAAGGAAATGGCGTATCCTGTCGGCGGATGTCGTGACCGCTCAGGGTTGTCAGACCATCCGCGCGCACTTCTAACTTGAGGGTGTTGTCTAATAGCCAGCTGCCGACCACCACGTCCCAGTCCACAGCGTTGGGCATGTTTATCTCATTGGAGTAAATGCCGTGTGTGGTGTAGTAGTAGTCGCGCTCAATTTCGGTGTTGCCGCGCAAGTGGTAGCCTGCTTGCGTGTGCACATAGGGGCCTTGATCAAAACGGTATTGAAAAATGCCTCTGAAAATGCCTTCTGCACAGCCAAGACCAAGGTTTAGCGGCATGTAATCGGCCAGGTAATTGGAAGCAGGGGCGGTAAGACCCACCACGCCGAAGATGTTGAATTCGCCGGGGCCGATCTCGGTATGCAGTGCGTGTACTTTAGCCCACACGCCAAAATCCTGCAAACCCTGTACGCCGGTCAACTGGCCTCCACTGGCTTCGGTTTTCACCCACGGGAGGGCGGCCAACACGTTGATGCGATCGGTAATGCCCAAGGAAAACATGGGCATAATGGTTTGGCGGGTCAGGGTGCCGATGTTGCCGTTGCTGCGTTGCAGAGCGCCTTCCCAATATTCGTCCCACGCGTCATGTGTGTATGTAAGGGCAACACAAATTTGACCCTTGTCCATCATTAGGTCGTCTGTGGGTGTTTGAGCGCACAAACGTCCGACAGCAGTTGCCGAAAAAACCAAAAAGAGTGTAAAAAGTAAAATGCTTCGATTCATGAGAAACTTGGTGAGTGATCAAAAAGATAACCGGGAAAACATCCGGAATTGACCACAAAGTTAGACCACTCATTTGGCCAAATGGGCCAATTGCCTCAATTTTAAGCCATTTTTAAGAACTAACCCCAATACCCAATCCACAAATAATCAAATCCACAAATAA
>JBMOHO010000013.1:0-24319 GCA_049317805.1 Saprospiraceae bacterium | reverse complement strand
GCGTTGGTCATGGTTAAATCCATGATTTGGCAGATTTCATCAAGGCTGTTTTCATATAGGTAAAACAAGGTGATCACTTCGGCGTCGTCGGGTGGAAGGCGCTGGATGGCGAGGTGTATGGCCTGGCGGCGCTCTTGCAGTTCCATGCTGTCAGACGCATCGGGTTGGGTGGCCACTGGCAGGGTCACCGGACGGGCCGTGTCGTCGATCGACAGCACGTCCAACCGGCGTCGGCGCAAATGGTTCAGGGCAACGGAGTGCACAATGCGGTACAGCCAGGTGCTGAATTTTGCCTCGCCCCGAAAGTCTGACAAGTACCGAAAAGCCCTTAAAAAGCTGTCTTGCGCCACTTCCGCCGCTTCTTCCCGGTTTTTCACCATGCGCACGGCCAACGTAAACACATAGTGCTGATAGCGCTCCACCAATTGGGCGTAGGACTGCTGTTGTCCTTGCAGCGCCAGGGCTATGAGCGCCTCATCCGATTGCATTTGGGCCATAAGGGAGGATTCCTTGGATATTTGCCGTTCAAGACACCGTATAGACGCTCAGGGTTACAGCCACAAGATCGTTTTTTTCATGTAATCTGTCAAAATCTTTTCCGAAACCTGCTCCAACGGGTGTTTTACATCCACCAATTCCATGTATTGACCGTGCGGAATGGCAGAGGCGGCGGCTTCAGACTCCTTGCGGGTTACCCCGGTGTCAAGGCTGCCCCTCCCAATAAATACCGGACAAGTAATCTGCGCCAGCGTTGCCTCATTTAAATCAGGCAACTCGCCCAAACGGGTCAGCAGTCCTGCGGTATGGTTTACAACCGTCTCCCATTTATCTTCCCCATGTCTTGTTGACAAGAGCTGGACAAAAGCCGGAATTTTTTCGGCCATCACCTTCGGGTTTAACCGGGCTGTTTCCTTTGCGGCAGATTCGGGTGTCCAGTCAAATTTGGTACCCAAAGTAGCCACGGCTTCTACCCGAAGCGGGCGCATGGCAGCCAACAACAGGGCCACATAACCACCCATGCTGTAACCAAACACCTTGAAAGGCATCCAATCGGCAGTGTATTCTTCCACCGCCTGTATAAAATCGGGCATTGAAAACGATTCGGGTAGCGGCAGCCCTCCATGTCCAGGAAAATTCAGCGTCCGAACGGGCATATTTACCCTTTGAAGCGTTGCTGCAAGTGGTTCAAGCATGGCCGCGCTACCCAGTGCGCCGTGCAGTAAAAGTATGGGTGTTTTCATGAGCTAAAAATAAGAGAAATTTTGAAAAAACCATTTGCCGAAAAACAGGTCAACATTGTCGAATAACTTTGTCAACTACAAGCACAAACCTGTTGTTTTGCATCAAATTGAAGATTGCGTATTTGGAATACAAGGGCAAAATTTTTGTGGGCATCGCCGGTATCTTTATCGGCGACATGATTGGGCTCCCTTTTGGGGCGGCTACCGGGTTTATTTTGGGCTCGCTGATCGGTCATTTTTTCATCGATGTGCCCCGGGAGGGTTTGGTGGAAACAGACGAATTCAAAGCCTATAAGCGCCGACAGGGCATGTACCTGTACCATGTATTTACCCTCTGCGCCCGCATGGCCAAAGTAGACGGCGCGGTGAACCGCCGCGAGATCAACCACATGGAGTTGCTGATGACGCAACACTTCAAACTGTCGGGCAACGGCAGGGAACACGCCGTAGATGTTTGGAACAAGTCCAAAACCAGTCCGGAATCCTTTGAATACTTGGCCCTGAATTTTTACAAGGAGTTTCAACAGGAGAGGCATCAGGTGCTGAACATGCTCGATCTGTTGTTTGCCGTGGCCGCCTCTGATGGCAACCTGCACCCGGCGGAGGAAGACCTGTTGCTGCGCGCCGCAGGCCTTTTCCATATCGGCCGCATGCAATATGACCGCATCAAGAGCCGATATTACCAGCCTCCGCCCAGCCAGCAAATGCGGTGGACGCCCCTCGACCCGTACTACGCCATCCTTGGCGCAGAAGCACATGATTCACTGGATACAATCAAAAAAAAGTTTCGCAAATTGGCCATGCAATGGCACCCCGACAAGGTGGCAGCCCGCACCATTTCGCCAGAAGTGATGCGGCATGCCCAGGAAAAATTCCAGCAAATCAACGACGCCTACGAGAAAATCCTGGCGGCCCGCCAATCGCGCCCCTAGCCATCACTCCACCTCCTCCACCAGGAAAAAACCGTCGGATCCCTGCGCCTGATACAACGGCATAAGCAACAATCCATTCTGGGGCGCCCGCACGGCCCCCTTCGCGTCGTCGGCCAGATGCTCCCCCTCAACCACCCGGCTGAAGTTTACATAGCCCGGCCGCATCCGGAATCCATCGCCTTGCCGAAGGTGATGCACATAGCGCAGGCGGGTCACCTTAGGTAAATCACGGGCATAAGCGCTCAGAATGGCTTCGTGCCGCGTATCCACATCTTCTTCCCGGATGCAGCCCGCAGCCCGCAGCATGTGCACGATGGCCGCTATGGCGCGGTTGACCGACAGCGGGTCGTCGTGCTGACCACTTTCAAAGGCCACCCCGACGGCGAATTTCGGAAAACCATTCAGCGCAAACAGGTTGTCCGCTACAAAGTGCAACAAGGTGCCTTCTATGCCGTCGAGCATGCCGAGGATGACCGGTGCGTGCAGCGCTTTGGCGAGGCGCAAACTCGGCGCGTCGTCGGTTGGAATGCAAAAGATGCCACCCTGCGCAGAGGTGGTGTGCAGGTCGAGCAACACCAGCGCCTCGGGTTGATAATCGCGTAGTTCCTGGTGGATGATGGCGAGTATTTCCGCCATTTCCCGGTCTTCACCGCGTCTTTCTCCGGCCGGTATTTGTTCTACACGGTTAAGCTCGGTTTGGGTCCACATCCGGTTCAGGTCGCGGTCTAAAAACCGTTTTTGTTGTATTCGGGCTTGTTTGTTGCCCACTATGCCCAGGAGTTTACCTGCAAAACGAAAAGACGGATTGCGGGCGGGTTCTTGCTCCAGCAACCTGAAAATCTCGCGGATGGCTTCCACGCCGGCAGACTCATTGCCGTGCGTAGCGCCGAAAATCAAAATGAGGGCACCGCGGTCGGTGCCCTCATAACATCCAAGGATGCGTTCATTCATACCATTGTTTGATAGCCCTGGTGCAAGTTCGGAGATCGATGTCCTCAAAGACGCTCCTGAAAAAGTTCAACCATCGGCGCCTATTCGAATCCGCGTTCATCCGGATTGCTGATTATTGGCTCAATCTCGTTCACAGGTGGTGCAGGTTGTTTTACGGGTGCCGGCGTAACCAGTTTTTTGGGACGGCCTGCGCGTTTTTTCTCTACGCCTTCTGGTCCCGCTACTGCCGTTGCTTTCGGACGGCCTGCACGTTTTTTCTCTGCTCCGGCTACCGCAGTTGCTTTCGGACGGCCTGCGCGTTTTTTCTCTACACCTGCAACCGCTTTTGCTTTCGGACGGCCCGGACGCTTTTTCTCTACGCCGTCTGCACCCGCTGCTGTTGCTGCTTTAGGGCGGCCCGGACGCTTCTTCTCTACGCCCGCACCCGCTACTGCTGCTGCTTTTGGACGGCCCGGACGCTTCTTCTCTACGCCATCTGCACCCGATGCTGCTGCTGCTTTCGGACGGCCCGGACGCTTCTTCTCTACCCCATTCGCGCCTGCTGCTGCTTTTGGACGGCCCGGACCTTTTTTCTCTACACCATCCGCACCCGCTGCTGCTGCTGTTTTCGGGCGGCCCGGACGTTTTTTCTCTACACCGGTTGCCCCGGCGGCCACTGAAGATTTCGGACGGCCTGCGCGTTTTTTCTCTACACCAGTAGCTCCAGCTGCTGCTGAAGATTTTGGACGGCCAGCGCGTTTTTTCTCTACGCCGGTTGCTCCGGCTGCTGCTGAAGATTTCGGACGGCCAGCGCGTTTTTTCTCTGTCCCTTCAGTAGGAGTGGCATCAGGTGGTGTTGATTGAACGGCTTGTTTGGGTGCCTCCTGGTCTACCAAAGTGACTGTAAACCGACGATGACCCGCTTGTTGCAACGGACGGAGGTCGGGTTGCTGTGGCACTGCTACGCCTTGTTCAGTGTAATTTTCGCCGGTCACAACCAATTTGATGTGCCCCAAATGGTGTTCGGCGTGCCAGGCATACAGGGCCAGGGCTTCGGGCATGAGAATAGTGCGTTTCAGATCAGGGTGAAAATACCCTTGTTCGAGATCGGTCTCCGTCAGTTTCTCCATAAAATAATGCCAGCGGCGGTGCAAGGCAGACAACAAGCGCACCGACATGCGAATGGGTGCCTGTTTGCCGTCTGGCAATTCAGCCCAAATGGCTTCAGGATACGGTTTTATGGTTGTTCCGCTATCCACAATGGCCAGTTTCATTCGGATAAACGCGTTCATGTGGCTGTCGGCCAAATGGTGAACGACCTGACGAACCGTCCAGCCCCCCATGCGATAAGGCACATCGTACTCATCGCGACGCATTTTTTTAAGCATTTTTTTCAACTGCTTGGGGAAATTGGCCAAAATGGCCATGTGTTTCCGCGTCTCATCAATGCTATAGGTTTTTCCGTACTCAAATTGGCCGATGGGGTAGCGAAAACGATCTTGATTTATCATGTTGTTTATTGATTTTAATGCAAATATTCAACTGTTTTTATTAAAATTTATTATTTCATAAAAAATTCCATAAATATCTGGTGGCATAACTGCGGTATGGTTTCCAATTTTCAGCGGTATTTTGCATAAACATTTTTAGTTCTTTCCCTTGACTATCAATCTTGTACACTTTTTTTACAGCCTGTTGAATACCATAATCATCCAATGGAAAAATATCCGGACGACGCAGTGTAAAAATCAAAATCATTTCAACCGTCCAGCGTCCAACGCCTTTTATCTGTGTCAGGCATTTCAAAATTTCATCGTCGCTCATGTCATCCCAGTCCAATTGCAAACGCTTGTTTGCCATGGCAAAAGAAGCCACATGTTGAATGTATTGTGTTTTTTGTCCCGACAGCCCGACACTCCTCAATTGTGCTGTATCCAGTTCAAGAATTTGCTCCGGGTCGGGAAGTTTATCCGGAAATAGATTTAAAAACCGCTGGTGAATGGTTTCCGCTGCTTTGCCATTTAATTGCTGGAAAATAATGCTGCGCAAAAGGCTTTCGTACACGTCGGTGTACAGCGGCCAGTGCAATGGCTGCGCATCCGCTAAATAAGGGGCGAGTACCGGATCTTTGCGCAGGTGTTCGAGCGCCAATGATTCTGCCATAAATTTTTTTTTAACGAAAATGAATTTGTACAAAGTTGCGAGACAAAAAATCAACTATAATTGTCCGGCCGGAAAATTACGCATTTAAAAACACCGGCGCAGCGCATCATGGGCGAACAAAAAGTAAATATTAGTGGGCAAAAAGGTCAAATGCTGCATTTTGTGCGCAGCTTGCTTGACGACGTCCAGGCATTCGAGTACATGCTGGCCAACAACTGGTTCGAAACCGAGACCATCCGCATTGGCGCCGAACAGGAAATGTGTCTGGTGCACAACCGATCCATGAAACCGGCCTGCATCAACATGCAGGTGCTGGAGCTTTTGGGGGAACAAAATTATTGCGTAACGGAATTGGCTAAGTTCAACCTGGAAACGAACCTTACTCCACGCGAATTTAAAGGCGACTGCCTCAGCCTGCTCGAAGCCGAAAACCTGGAATACCTCGCCAATATTCAAAAAGTATTGGACGGATTTGATGCGTCCATCGTGTTGTGCGGCATTTTGCCCACGCTGTGCAAATACGACCTCGAAATGCACAACCTCACCCCCAAAGAACGCTATTATGCCCTTATGGCCGCCATCCAGAAGCACATGCTGGGCTCGGCCTTTGAATTGCGGGTGGAGGGAGTCGACGAACTGCTGGTGCGGCACGACTCGCCCCTGTTAGAAGCCTGCAACACCAGCTTTCAGGTACACTTGCAGGTGACGCCACAAGATTTTGTCAAGCTGTACAACATATCCCAGGTGCTGGCAGCGCCTGTGATGGCTGTTGCGGCCAATTCGCCCCTGGTGTTTGGTCGGCGCCTCTGGCACGAAACCCGCATCGCTTTGTTTCAGCAAAGCCTCGACACCCGAACCACATCTGACCACATGCGCGAGCGGTTGCCTCGGGTCAATTTTGGAAGCGATTGGTTGCGGGGCGACATCACCCAAATTTATAAAGAGGACATCAGCCGTTTCCGGGTACTCCTGGCGGGCGACATTGAAGAAAATTCTCTGGAAATGGTCCATGCCGGCAAAACCCCCAAGCTGCGTGCCCTGCAAATACACAACTCTACGGTGTACCGCTGGAACAGGCCCTGTTACGGCATTTCGCCCAACGGGATGCCGCACCTGCGCATCGAAAACCGGGTAATGCCCGCCGGACCCAGTGTGGTTGACGAAGTGGCCAACGCCGCTTTCTGGCTGGGGTGCATGGAGTCTATGGGCAAACGATACGAAGACATCACCCGCAATATTGATTTTGCCGATGCCCGCGACAACTTCCTGAAGGCCGCCAAATTTGGCATCGACACCACTTTCAGCTGGCTGAAAGACAAAAAAGTGCCCGTCACCGAACTGGTGCTAAAAGAACTGCTGCCCATGGCCAAAGAAGGCCTCGAAGCCCGAAAAGTCAAAAAATCGGACATCAGCAAGTACCTCGATATCATTGAGGCCCGGGCCAGTGAACACAAAACCGGTGCCCGCTGGACCCTGCGCACGTTCACTGCCCTGCAAAAAGAAGTGACCCACGACGAAGCCGTAACCGCCATCACCGCCGCTACCATCAAAAACCAACAAACAAACAAACCCGTGCATACCTGGGACCAAGGCAGCGTAGCCGACCTTGACGGTTGGCGCCCATCTACACTCAAGGTCGAAGATTTTATGTCGACCGACCTGTTCACCGTCCAACGCGACGACCTCATTGAACTGGTCGCTGAAATCATGGACTGGCGCCGCATCCGCTATTTGCCGGTCGAGAACAGCAAGGGCGAACTCGCAGGGCTCATTTCTTCCCGCATGGTGCTGCGGCACTTTGTACGCCAGAGCAAAATAAAAGATGAATCCATCTCCACGGTAGCCGACATCATGATCGAAAAGCCCATGACGGTTACACCCAGCACGCCTTTGCTCGATGCCCTGTCGCAAATGCGTGAAAACCGAATTGGTTGCCTACCCGTGGTCAAAGGAAAAGATCTAGTCGGCATCATTACCGAAATGGATTTTCTCCGCATTTCGGGTCGCTTGATGGAAAATATGAAATAGCCATAGCGAATACGGAGTACGGAATGCGGAATTTTTTGCCCTCACTCCGCATTCCGTATTCCGTATTCCGCATTTCTAAAAAGCCCACCCGTTGGCTGTCCGCAGGGTTTCGGCAACCAGGCGGCGTTGTACTTTCACGTTGACGGGCGGATATTTGGTGAACCGTTTGACGCCCATGAGGAAAGTGCGCAACAAATCGCCTTCGGCAAAAGAAGCGAGTGCGTCTGTTGCGTATTTGGCGATGCGGCTGGAGGTGTCGTTCAGATACACCTGAAGCATGGCGTCGTATACCTCCTGTGGCTGGGCATTGTCGCTGCGGTCTGCCAATTTTTGTACACGGAGGAGCATGGATTCTGCTGCGAAGAGTTCGATGAGCATGTCGGCGCAGTTCATCAGGATTTCCTGCTCGTCCTTAAGGTTCAGTTTGCCGTCCATTTGCATTTTGGCGGCACCACCGGCGGTCATGAGCACAATTTTTTTGAAATCGGCCACAGCGCGTTTCTCTTCGGCATAAGCGCCTTCCAGCTTTTCCATGGATGGCATGGAGGCGAGTTCTTTTTGTACATTCCATGCCGGGCCAACGATGTCGAGTTGACCTTTCAGTGCGCGCTTGAAGAGCATGTCAACCATCAGCAGGCGGTTGATTTCGTTGGTGCCTTCATAAATGCGGTTGATGCGGCTGTCGCGGTAAGCCCGGGCGGCCCGGTATTCCTCGCTGAAACCGATGCCTCCGTGCACCTGCACGTTTTCGTCTACGCAGTAGTCCAATACTTCAGAGCCCAGTACTTTCAGGATAGAGCATTCTATGGCGTATTCTTCAGCGGCTTCCAGCATCGACTGTGCGTAGGTTTTCCCCTCCTGAGCGGAAGCCGTCTTTTTGTCGTGCATGAGTTCGGAGATGCGGTACGACACGCTTTCGGCGGCGAACGTGCGGATGGCCATTTCAGCTAATTTGTACTGAATGGCACCAAAGCTGCCAATGGGCACATCAAACTGAATGCGTTCGTTGGCGTATTTGGTGGCCATTGTAGTCACCATCCTGCTGCCGCCAATGCACATGACGCCCAGCTTATAGCGGCCAATATTGAGCGCGTTGAAGGCGATGAGGTGGCCTTTGCCAATGGCACCCAGTACATTTTCGACCGGTACTGCCATATTTTCGAAAAACACCTGGCACGTGGAAGAGCCTTTGATGCCCATTTTGTCTTCTTCAGCGCCAACGGTGAGGCCCGGTGTGTTGCGGTCGACAATAAACCCGGTGAACTGATCGCCGTTGACCTGGGCAAAAACGATAAACACATCGGCAAACCCGGCATTGGTGATCCACATTTTCTGGCCGTTCAGCACGTAATGGGTACCCTCGGCATTCAGATCGGCGCGGGTTTTGGCGTTGAGCGCGTCTGATCCGCTTCCCGGTTCGGTGAGGCAATAGGAGGCTTTGAGTTCGCCCGTCAGCAATTTGGGCAGGTATTTTTCTTTTTGGGTTTCGTTTCCGAAATATAAAATGGGCAACATGCCAATGCCCGTGTGGGCAGCAAAGGCAACCAGAAAAGAACCCGCTGGCCCCAACACATCCGATATCACGGTGTTGGAGTTTGTATCCAGTTCTGTACCGCCGTATTCCACCGGCATGTGCGCGCCCAGCAGCCCTAAAGCGCCTGCCTTTTGCAACAAACCTACGGTGACGCCTTCTGCCTGTTTTTCTATTTTATCGGCCAATGGAAAGACCTCCTGCTCCAGAAAGTCTTGCGCCATCTGTTTGATCATGCGTTGTTCCTCATTGAATTCTTCCGGAATAAATATGTCCTCCGGACGCGCATCGCGGATCAGAAATTCTCCTCCTTTGAGGTTTGTTGTAGCAAGCAGGGTATCTTCCATGGCAGGATGTGTTTTTAATTTAGCGAATTTTCGCTACAAAGGTAATGGGATTAACGGATTTTGTAAAGGGGGGACGAAAGTTTTTTTGCATAAAAAAATGCCCCTTCTCCCAAAAGAGAAGAGGCACTGAAAAAACCTGTCAGTAAAACTTGTTTTCCGGGTTAGACGCCTATCGATTCACCACTTTTTGGGTGTACACTTGACCATTGGAAATGACCTGCAATTGGAACAGGCCCTTGCCAAAAGTGTTGAGGTCGATGCGTGCGCCATCTGCCATTTGTTGGTCAAGAAGCAGGCGACCATCAAGGGTATGCAAGCGCACCCGGGCCTGGTCGCCCTGCAACAATTTGATTTGAATGGCACCGCTTGTTGGGTTGGGGCTCACGCGGAACAGGGGTGCCGCTGCTTCCTGGGTGCCTGAAGTGACACCGGCGTACACGGTCCGGTTATACGTTTCGGAAGAGCACCAGTTGGCTGCGGTAAGCGACACGTTGTACACGCCTTTCTGGGCGTACAGGTGGGTTGGATTTTTCTCGGTACTGGTTTGGCCATCGCCGAAATTCCAGAGGTAGGAAGTTGCCCAGAACGAATTGTTGTCAAACACCACTTCCAGGTTGGTCGAATCGTTGATGCTGGTAAACGCCGGGTCAACAGGCAGGAGCGAATCGCCGCCCAGACTTTCGATGCCGAGGAACACACCGGAGTCGAAAATGGCGTCTCCCACGTCGGATATGGCGATGCGGATGTGGTATGTTTCGCCGGGCGTCACAATTAATTTAGCCCAAAGGGGTGTGGTGAACCCGTCGTATTGCACGGAGGCACCACCGGAATTGTCGATGAAATAATTGCTGAACTGCAGGTGGTTGAGGTTATTGATGGTTACCGGCAGGTTCGTATTGGGCACCAGGGCAATGTTGAGGCCGCCTGGTGAAACGTACCAGTAGCCGGGGTAAATAATCGTATCCAATGCAGGGCAATTTGGAATCGGCTCACAGATGGTGTAAAAAGAATCCACCGTCACCATCCAGCAACTGTCAACTTGCTGCAGGCTGTCGTACATGCAAATGACAAAATCCACCAGCACAGAGGTATCGGTGCAAATCACACAAGAATCGTTTTGCACTACTACGGTATCGGCCGCTACCCAGATGGAGTCGCCAGTACCAAATCCCGGACCTTCTACGAGAAAAGCAAAAACGTCGTTGAATTGAGAGTTTACATACTCCAGGTACTCCTCCGAACCAAATACGTATTTGAAACAAAGGGTATCGGTGGTGGGCACTATGTCCATTTCAATGACGGAAGCGTCAAACGTGGGCGTGCCGCCGACCAGGGCGCTGAGCCAAGGATTGCCACCGACATTGTTGTTAAACGAGATATTTTCCGCATTATTCGGACCAACGGCATACTCGGCTTTTCCACTGGTGATGAGCAGGCCGGCATTCATGCCAATGTTTGACTGGCTGCCCTCAAAAAACGCCAGAGAAGGCTGCGTACCGGTATACGACACATTGGAGATGTTCACACCGTTGTTGTCGAAAAACCCATAGATCATGTCGTCTATGGTATAGTTGTTGTCAATGAACAACTGTGCTTGGAGTTGCAGGCCAGCCAACATCAGGAGGCCCGGAAGTACTAATTTCTTCATGGTTTTGGTTTGTATAAAAAGTTGAACGTATGATTCAATGACATTACGGCATGCTGCCTCATCGGGTTGGGTATACCGCCCTTTTTTTTTGCAATAAAAATGCAGGACGGATCTGGTCTGGATTTTTCCATGTCCGCTGAAGGGTATCTCCTTCCAGCGCGCGCTGCCGAAGCCAGCTTTGCCAGTCCGCTTCGCGCAACAACACATACCGGCCATTTAAGGGTATGGCGTGGCTGGAATCGGGTAAAAGGCGCTCGTCCGGCACTGCAATACGCCACAATTTGTCTGCATCAATCGGGTATTCGGGCAGCCAGGGCATGGCGTCCACACCGTTTGCGAAAGTAACATATTCTGCTAATGCATTGTGCGCAATGATTAATTCGGGCCGGATGTTTTTTTCTGAAAAATAAGCCATCGCTTTTCGGGACACACGATCATATACCCGGTATTGCGGATCGTGTTTTTCGGGGTCGTAACCCTGGTGCGCCCAGGGGCTAATGGACACCAACGTCGGCAACAGCATCCACAACCAGGCATTTTTTTTGGCTGCCCGTAATATAATATAGGTGTATAGCGGTAAAAACAATACAAACAACATGTAAAAACGATAGGCCATGCCAGTGAGCGACCAATCCTGAAAGGGCCACATCAACAGCAAACCCGTCAACCACAGTATTTTTTCAGCGCTGTTCAAATACCTGAATCGGAACATCAATACAAGCCAGGCAATCAGGTTCAACACTATTTCCACGCACCAACTCGTGGTGAGGCGTTCGACGCCAAAGGTGTACACAAAAGACACCGGCGCCACTTGTACCGTGTCGGGCCACAAACGGCCCAGGCGACTCCAATCTGTCACATGCAATACGCCCGGAAGCACAGCCCCCAAACCAACCACGAGTCCCCCTGCCAACGCAAGCCAGGCCACCATTGTACACGTTACACGTCGTGGCGACTCCAAAAACAACACACCCATCACCAGCAGCACCCCCAAACCAAAGGTCAACCGGTGACCCACATAATTGAGCGCCAATAAACCGGCCAATACCCCCCAACGAACCCATTTGTGGCTGAACTGGCCCTGCAATGCCGCATACAACAACAAGAAAAGCACCCACCCCAATGCATTTTTCGGGTATTGCGCACAAAAATACGTCAGGTGCGGCGATGCCAGGGATATGGCGCCAGGGAGCGCCCATGTGGGGGGCGACCATGTGGGTCGCCCGTCCCCAAACCCAACCAACACAGCAGCACCCGTCAACAAACCGGCCAACAACGCCGCTCCCAATTGGTACATCACCACATAATCGCCGGTAAACCAGTACACCAACCGGAAAAACGGATAAATCAAAGAGGCATCCGGAGAATGCATGCGCCCCTCCGCCATCCAGGATTGTACCTGCACGAGGTAGAAATACGCGTCCCAGCCATTGGCATAAGGGGTTTGCCCATAGGCACGCCAACGCAGGACCGTGGCAAGCAAGGTCAGCATCAACAGCGCCCCAAGGCGAACCAGTCGGTGAATCAACGGATGTAAATGGGTTGCATGAAATCTTTCCCCTTGATGGTTTTGCCGTCAAGAGTCAGCACATCCTTGAAAATACGGGTAAACGCGTCGCTTACCGTCCCTTTGTAATATTCCTCATAGCGGCTCAGGTCGGTCATTTTACCAAAAATCTTCACCTGGGCTTTGTTGGCGTCGCCGGTCAGGAATTCCCAGTTGCCGTCTGCCAATTGCTCACTGTCGGCCCCGTCAATCCATTTTTCGGTACGGTAGAGCACAAAAGTGCCGTCGGAGCGCAGGATGAGGGACTGTTCAACTTTGACATCCGGCATATCAATCTGGTTGGCGATGCGGCGGTCCATCAGGGCATTCAGCGGGGTGTTGACCATTTTGGCCGCGCCGGAGTTTTCGGAAGCGCCGACGGCTGGCACAAAAGCTTCATCGCCGTTGAAAAACACGAGTTCGCTGATAGCCAGGTCTTTGTATTTTTTGCCCGGAAAGGCGCTTTCGATGGTCAATTGAAAAGACTGGCCTTCGAGGGGCGTTTGCAGGATAATTTTTTGAGGGTCTTGCTGGTCTTTAAGGGCGTAAGGCAGGGTGGCGGCGCCTTTGGCACCAAAGGTGAAGTCCTTCAGGCGGGCGTTGGCCCCGAAATGTTCGTCGGAACGCTGATAGCCATTGCGCATTTGCAGCGCGGTGATGGTGACTTTTTGGTTGAAATTAAATTCGAGCGTCACGCCTTTCCCGTCGTTGGCGGCGTTGCCTTCTACCCACACAAATTCCTTGCGCGCGTCAAACAGGTTTTTCACCCCATACGCACTTTCTGGCGAAAGGGTGCTCGACGCGCGCACATCGCCTGCCACACGAGACGGCGCCACCAGGCGCAACGCCTGACCTTTGGCGTCAAACAGTTGGAGTTGTTGAATGCCGACAAAACCGTTTTCGGGAAACGATTCAACCGCCAGTTCCATATCCGGTTCTGTACGACTGGTTCTGGTTATGCCTTTCGGACTGCCAAAACGCAGGTACAAAGACTGAACGGGTTTGCCGCTGAGGTTGATTGGGGAGCCTGGTGCGCCTTCCGAACCGGCTTTTCCGTTTTCATACACCGTTACGGACACTTCCGCACTGCCGGGCACGGCCTGCAATAGAATGGATTGCAACGCAGTGGGCACCGCAAAATACAGCATCAGACCTTCGTCGGGCCCCGCGCCGTTTCGGCTGCGCCAGCCGCTCGTGGAGTCTGCGTCAAAAAGGTTCTCCACCGGGTATGCTCCGGGAGCCGACGAGGTGGCGTACACACCCTGAAGGGCCACGACGGGCCGGGAATCGGCTGGCGCAGCGGTAACAATCGGATCTGTTTTCGAATTCGGGCTGGCTGGTTTACCGGTATCGAGGCATGCGGTGGGCCAAATCAACAGGACAGACGCGCACAGGAAGTAAAAAAGTTTCATCTGGATAATGATGGATAAAAAGATGGTTTAGGAATTGTTGGGACAACGGCGTTTTCATGCCGGCTCCAATGGAAGGAAGACGGCCCAAAATTGCAGTGGTAAAATTGGTAAAAATTACAGCATATTCGTGCACAACCGCTGTTATTAAATTGACAAACAATCGACTTTTTAGTAACATATAGCAATGTGCAATACAAAATGCCTTACTTTTGACGTTCGAGTGGTTCAAAACCATTGACATTCCTGCAACACACACAAATCGAAACCCTTTTTATACGGTATGACATCCCAATCCTTGCTGACCGCCCTTATTTTGCTACAAGTAGTACCCGCCGCCAAACCGGTTGCCGAGGCAGCCGTGCATCAAAAGACCATATTGCAAACCTTTGTAGGCGACACCACCTCGAGCCTGGTGATGTTCCTCATCCTGGTTTCGTTGTCCATTGGGGCTTTTTACATCATCATTGAGCGGTATTTCACCATCCGACGCGCTGCACAGGTAGACCAGAACTTCATGAACAGCATTCGGGCCAGCGTGGAAAGCGGCAACCTGCAGGCCGCGCGCGCCCTGTGCCAAAGTGTAGACGCACCCATGGCCCGCATGGTGGAAAAAGGATTAGACCGCATCGGCAAACCGCTGGAGGACATTCAGAAAGCCATTGAAAACGTGGGCAACCTGGAGCTCCTCAAACTGGAGCGCAACTTGTCTACCCTGGCCTCCATTTCCGGCCTGGGCCCTATGTTTGGACTGTTGGGTACGGTTTTAGGCCTGATTTTGTCGTTTGAGGACATGTCGACAGCCACCACCGTTACACCGCAGGTACTCTCCGCCGGTATTTACCAGGCCCTCACCAGCACGGCGCTGGGGCTTTCTGTGTCCATCGTGGGCATGGCCGGTTACAACCTGCTGGTGTCTAACCTGGATAAAGTGGTGTACAAAATGGAATACACTGCCCTGCAATTTATGGACTTGCTTCAGGAACCTTCCCGGTAAATCCACAAATAATCAAATCCACAAATCAACAAATCCACAAATAAACAAACAATGGCCCTCAAACGAAGAGTGCGCGTCGAACCTGAGTTCAGCCTGGCGGCCATGATCGACATCGTCTTCCTGTTGCTGATGTTTTTCATGCTCACGTCGAAGTTTGTAACGCCCAACGCCTTGAACCTGCAACTGCCCTCCAGCAGCTCCACCACCATGGCCTCGCCTTCGTTATCGGTTTCCATAGACCAAAACGGGCAGTTTTATTTAAACGCCGACAAAATATCGGAAACAGCCCTGGAAGCGTCGTTGCGGAGCAAAATCAAAAGCATGAATCAAGACCCCCAAAGCACCACCGTTACCGTGGTGGCCGAAAAAAGCGTGTCCATCGAAAAAGTGGTGTATATCCTCGACATCGCCAACCGCCTCAAGGTGAAAACCATCCTCGCTACCGACAGCGACCAAAAATAACCCCTCAACTCCTCAACTCCTCAACTCCTCCTCTCCTCAACTCCTCCTCTCCTCAACTCCTACCCTCCTCAACTCAATTCATGAAAGCCATCACGCACCACAACGGAGACCGCGCCCGGGCCTGGACCATCAGCCTGCTCTTTCATGCGTTGCTGCTGCTCTTGCTGTTCCTCTGGCGCATTACCATTGTAGACCCGCCCAAAGAAGCGCCGCCCATTGTACTGGAATTGGAATGGGGCGGTGGCGGCGACGATGCTGCCCTGGGCGAGCCCGATCGGGGTCAAGGCAATGACCCGGCACCGCAAGGCCAGCAAATGGAAACCCCTGCCGTAGAACAACCAGTTGAAAAACCAAGCAGCAAACCGGCGCCACCCGTCTCCAGCGCACCCTCAAGAAGCAACACCCCCCAAACCAGCACTCCCACGGTAGAAGACCCCAGCGTGGCCGCTATTCGAAAACAACAGGAAGACGCCAGGCGACGCCAACAGGCAGAAGACCAGGCCCGCGTAGAACAGGCCAATGCCGAAGCCGCCCGCAAACAACGCGAACAAGCGGAAAAAGACGCCAAAAAAGGAAAATTTGGTTCCACCTTCGGCCAAGGCTCCGGCTCCGGCCAGGGCAACACCGGCAAACCAGGCAACCAGGGACAACCCAACGGAACAGGCAACAATCCCAACGGAACAGGACCAGGTACGGGCGGCGGACAAGGCGGCGGCAGCGGTACGGGCACCGGCTCCTCCATCGGCGGTGGCCTGGGCGGCCGAAAACTGCTCGGCAAACCCAAAATGGTCGACAATTCACAGAAGTCCGGTAAAGTCAACGTCGAAGTGTGCGTCAATAAAAACGGCGAGGTCATCAGTGCCGACTTTACCCAGCGCGGCTCCACCACCAGCGACAGCGAACTGCGCAACAAAGCCATCTCCTGGGCTAAACAACACAAATTCGGTACCAGCGCCAACGAAAAGGAGTGCGGTACCATACTGTTTAATTTCCAGTTACAGTGATGTTAGTCTGTTAGTCGTTAGTCGGTTAGTCGTTAGTCGGTTAGTCGTTAGTCGTTAGTCTGTTAGTCGTTAGATTTGGTGGTGGGTAGGCATTAAATCGGAAAAAATGAAAATAAAACGCTTTGAAGATGCGATTGCTTGGCAAAAAGGGCAAGATCTTGCGGTTTGGGTGTACCAGCATTTCGGTGGATTGCGCGATTTCAGCTTCAAAGATCAAATATGCCGTGCATCTGTCTCCATTTCAAACAACTTTGCTGAAGGATTCGACAGAAACAGCGACCGGGAATTTTTACATTATTTGTTTATTGCCAGGGGCTCCAATAGTGAGGTAAAGTCTATGTGCTACCTTGCCCATCGCTTGCTATAAATAGATGAAAGCCAACTTCAAGAAGGCCTGTCTCGTTGCGATGAAGTGGGCAAAATCATCAATGGTTTCATCTCCTCTATCCTTAAAACACAACCCCCCAAAGACTAACCGACTAACGACTAACAGGACTTACATCCAACTAAATACCAAAAGCATCAAGACTAACCGACTAACGACTAACCGACTAACGACTAACACACTAAAGCGTGCCGCGCAATTCCTGTTCCCGTTCAATCGCTTCAAACAGGGCCTTGAAGTTGCCTTTTCCAAACGAGCGTGCACCGTGGCGCTGGATGATTTCGAAAAACACTGTTGGGCGATCCTGCACCGGTTTGGTAAAAATCTGGAGCAGGTAACCGTCTTCGTCGCGGTCAATGAGGATGTTCATGTGCTTGAGGGCCTCCAGGTCTTCATCAATGATGCCCACGCGTTGTGGCACGTCTTCATAATAAGTGTCGGGCACGTACAGGAAATCGACGCCATTGCGGCGCAGTTGGCCCACGGTTTCCAGGATGTTGTCGGTGGCCACAGCGATGTGTTGCACGCCTGCGCTGCGGTAAAAGTCTAAGTATTCTTCTATCTGGCTTTTCTTTTTGCCTTTAGCCGGCTCGTTGATCGGGAATTTGATGTAGCCGTTGCCGTTGGACACCACTTTGGACATCAGGGCGGTGTATTCGGTCGAGATGTCTTTATCGTCAAACGTCACCAGGAGTTTGAAGCCCATGACGTCTTCGTAGAATTTGACCCACTTGTTCATGCCGCCGAGTTCGACGTTGCCCACGCAGTGGTCTACATATTTAAGCCCCACCGATTGAACCGGGTACACGCTTTTGCGCGCTTCGTACCCGGGCAAAAAGGCACCATGGTATTGGCTGCGTTCTACAAAAGTGTGGATGGTATCTCCGTAGGTTTTGATGGCCGACAGCACCACTTCGCCGTGCTCGTCGTGCAGTTTGTGGGGCGCAAAAGCACTTTCTGCACCGCGTTCAACGGCAGTCATCCATGCTTTTTCCGCGTCGTCGACCCACAGGGCCAATACCTTGACCCCATCGCCGTGCAGGGCCACGTGGCGGGCAATTTCCGTATCGGGCAACAGGGAAGCCGTGAACACCAGTCGAATTTTTTCTTGTTGCAACACGTAGCTCACACGGTCGCGCACGCCGGTTTCGGGACCCATGTACGCCACCCATTCAAAACCAAATGCAGCCTGGTAGTATAAGGCGCTTTGTTTGGCGTTGCCTACATAAAATTCGAGGTGATCGGTACCGTTGATCGGGAACGAGTCGGTCTCCTGCAACAAGTCGGCAGGAGCAGTGGTGGTGAAGGCCTGCATGTCCATCTGAATATATTTTTCGCAAAGATAAAAACTCTTCCCTCCACTCTAAACTCAAAACTCAAAACTCAATACTCAATACTCTAAACTCTAAACTCTAAACTCAAAACTCAATACCCCGCCCGCATAATCAAATTCAGCCGTACCGGCACCTCCATGCTGGTGGTTTTGCGCAGCCGAAGCACCACCACGAGGTTGAAACGGGTTTCAGAAAAGTATTTTTTGGCATCCACCAGAGAGGGAATCAAATCGAGCCGACTGCCCGGCTCCAGCGGCGTCGGTTGCCGATAAGCAATTTCCACCCAATCGTTGGGCGCCCGTTCGTCGAACACCCGCAACGACGCCTCGGAAATGAAACTGAGGTCTTCGTCGCCAAAAATGCCGTACAGGCCCGTTTGCTGGGTGTTGATCGATGTAATCTGGGCGTCGGTGAGGCCTTGCTGATCCAGCAAGGAGACGTATCGACTCGACAAATTGTCGATGTAAAAATAATGCGTATCGAACGCGTTGATGCCGGGCGGAATGTTGAATTCGGCCACATAAGGCATTTCAAATCCGCGGCCTAACTCCTCTTTTTTACAGGAAAACAGCCCCAAAAGCATAAGGGAGCAACCCAAAAAGGCAAAAACAGCATTTTTCATCACGTGTTATTGTTGCTGACCGGCAATGGTCATTTTAGAAGATGCTTATTGAACGATGTAAGTTGCCTGACGTGTTTTCAAATAAATAGCTTTGAGGGCACCGTATCCTGAATTCCGACGTTACTTTGCACATCATTGAATAATCGCGTGCCATGTTTTTCACAGTTAACCGTTCGGTTTCCCTTTTCCGCTTAGCCTACCCATTGGCTGTGCTTTGTTTTGTATCGTCTTTGAGCGCCAACCGCAACCTGCGCAACAACCTCAACACCTCACTCGACTCGCAGGAGGCCCGCTGGGTAGATTCGGTGTTCAACAGCCTCAACCCGGCGCAACGGGTGGGGCAACTCTTTATGCTGCGCGCCCATTCGGACAAAGATTCTGCTTACGAGCAAAACCTCGAAAACCTCATCCGCAAGTACCAGCCTGGCGGACTTTGTTTTTTTCAGGGCACACCCGAGCGCCAGGCTATGCTCACCACCCGCTACCAGGTCGCCTGCCCGCGCCTGCCCATGATCATCAGCATGGACGCCGAGTGGGGCCTCGGCATGCGCCTCCGCGAAAGCACCATTTCGTTTCCAAAACAACTGACACTGGGCGCCATCCAGGACAATAAACTGATTTACAACATGGGCCAGGAGGTGGCCCGCGAATGCCGCCGCCTCGGCGTGCACATGAACTTCGCCCCGGTGGCCGATGTGAACAACAATCCTGAAAATCCGGTCATCAACGACCGCTCCTTCGGCGAAGACCGCAACAACGTAGCCGAAAAATGCTACCAGTACATGCTGGGCATGCAAGAAGGCGGGGTGCTCGCCTGCGCCAAACATTTTCCCGGGCATGGGGATACAGACATAGACTCCCACGAAGAACTGCCCGTACTGACCCAAGACCGCCACCGGTTAGACAGCCTGGAGCTCTACCCCTTTCAAGTGCTCGCCAAAGCCGGCGTCAGTTCCATCATGGTGGCCCACCTCAACGTGCCCGCTTTGGACAACCGCGCCAAACGCCCCACCACCCTCAGCAGACCCACGGTGACCGGCTTGCTGCGCGAAAACATGCATTACGACGGCCTGATCGTCACAGACGCCATGGAAATGCAAGGCGTAGCCAAGTATTTCAAGCCCGGTGAAGCGGAATTAGAAGCCTTAAAAGCCGGAAACGACATCATTTTGTTGCCCGGCAACCTGCCCGACGCCTTCAAAACCATCCTCGAGGCAATGCAAACCGGCGAATTGAACCAACAACAGGTAGACGCCAGCGTAAAGCGCGTGCTCCGCGCCAAATACCGCCTCGGACTCATGCACCGCCCGGCAGTGGACCCCTTTGCCATTCGCGCCGACCTCAACCGGCCAAAGGCCATGCTTCTCAAACGCCAACTCCTTGAAAATGCCTTGACGCTGGTGCGCGACGACGCCGGAATGGCCGGATTTGCCCGGATTGACCAACTCCGCATTGCGACACTGGCCATCGGCGACAGCCTGAAAACCCCTTTTCAAACCACTTGCGGCTGGTACGGCCCCATGGATCACTTTCAACGGCCGCAAGACCGGCCTTCAGAAATGGACTATGGGCTGCTGGAAACGCTTAAAGCCTACGATATCGTGCTGGTGAGCATCCACGGCATGAAATCCAAAGCGGCCGTACAATATGGGGTGTCCAACAGCGCGCTTGGCTTTTTGCAGCGCCTGGAAAAAAACGGCGTGCGCACCGGCGTGGTGGTGTTCGGCAATCCGTACAGCCTAAAATTTTTTGAAAAAACGCCTTTGCTGGTGTGCGCGTACAACGACGAGCCGCTCACGCAGGAACTGGCCGCGCAGGCCCTGTTTGGCGCGGTGGATTTTAAAGGCCAGTTGCCCGTAACCGCGGCGCCCAATGCCCGGTTTGGCCAGGGCATCCAAAAAACATACCCCGATAAACGCATGGCGTTCGACCTGCCGGAATCGGTCGGCCTGAGCAGCGACACCCTGGCAACGATGGATATCATCATTCAGGACATGATCAACGCTGGCGCTGCGCCCGGCTGCCAGGTACTGGTGGCACGCAACAACCGCGTGGTGTGGTACAAAGCCTACGGATACCAAACGTACGAACAAACCACCCCCGTTGCCCTGGACAACCTGTATGACCTGGCCTCCGTCACCAAAATCACCGCCACCACCCCGGCCATGATGCAGCTCTCGGAACAAGGCTGCATCAACCTCCAATTGCCCATCGGCAACTACCTGCCCGAAGCGCAAGGCACCAACAAGGAAAACCTGACCATAGCCGAAATGATGGCCCACCACGCCGGACTCATTTCCTGGATTCCTTTTTACGAAAGCACGCTTGCCCAAAACGGCCTGCCAGACCAGCACATTTACCACCGGCAAGCCGACGCCGATTCGCCCGTGCCCGTGGCCAAAGACATGTACATGGTGCAGGATTGGGTCGACACCCTGTGGCACACCATTTTCCAGTCTGACCTCCGCGAGCGCCGCAATTACCGCTATTCCGACCTCGGCTTGTACCTCAGCGCGCGGGTGATCGAAAAACAGACGGGTCAGACGCTTGATGCGTACGTCGACGAGGCGTTTTACCGGCCTTTGGGCATGGCCACCACCACGTACAATCCCTGGAAACGCAACTGGATCACCCGATGTGTGCCCACGGAAGAAGACCGTTACTTTCGGCAACAGCGCCTGCAAGGATACGTGCACGACATGGGTGCCGCCATGCTGGGTGGCGTGGCCGGGCACGCAGGCGTGTTCAGCAACGCCAATGACTTAGCCAAACTGTTCCAGATGCTGCTCAACGGCGGCCATTACGCTGGCCGACAGTATTTGTCGGCCGAAACTGTGCGACAGTTCACCACACGCTACCCACGCAGCAGCCGCAGGGGTCTGGGCTTCGACATGAAAGATCAGGACGCATCGCATAACCCAAACATGAGCACCCTGGCTGGGCCCAATACTTTCGGGCACCTGGGTTTTACGGGCAACGCGGTGTGGGTAGACCCGGAGAGTCAACTCATCTTCATCTTTTTGTCCAACCGCACTTACCCCACCATGCGCAACAATAAGCTGATCACGATGGACTACCGCATTCGGTTGCAGGATTTGGTGTATCGGGCCATGGGGCGTAAGGAAGAACAGTGAAAAGCATGCGCTTATTTTATTAGTGTGACCACCGCCGAGGCCAGCTTAGCGGATGGGTTGTTGATTGACTGGTTGTGACGAAAAATACCTTCTTCAAACAATGCATGTTTTTGTAAAAACGAAGCATCGTGCAGGGCCAGCCGAATTTCACATTAACTGTTGTTACGCACTTTTTCGCACTGATTTTAAACCACTTAAAATAAATTTAAACCGCAAAACCGCAATACAATATTCCCTTCGTATGATTATCTTACTCCAAATGCAGATGCCCGCATAACTATCTTTAACTTTGTGCGCATCCTTCAACCGGCCGCATGAAACACGTCATTGACCAACCCGACCTCGACGCCCTCGCCCAGTCCAACCTCGAGCGCGAAAAAGCAGAAAAAGCCCGCATCGTCAACGACTGGCTGCCCCGCTACACCGGCATGCCCCTCAACGCCTTCGGTGAATACATCCTCCTCGTCAATTTCCGCAATTACGTGTACATGTTTGCCGAAAAACACGGTGTGGAGGTACACGGCGCCGACAGACCCATGCAGGCCGCCACCGCCAACAACATCACCATCATCAACTTCGGCATCGGCAGCCCCAACGCAGGGCTGGTCGTCGACCTCCTCGAAGCCATCCACCCCAAAGCCGTGCTCTTCCTCGGCAAATGCGGCGGCCTGAGGGCCGATAAAAACAAGTTGGGCGACCTCATCCTGCCCATCGCCGCCATCCGCGGCGAAGGCACTTCCGACGACTTCCTGCCCCCCGAAGTGCCCGCCCTGCCCGCCTTTGCTCTCCAAAAGGCCATCTCCACCACCATCCGCGATTACGAGCGCGACTACTGGACCGGCGTGGTGTACACCACCAACAAACGCGTGTGGGAACACCGCGAGGACTTCAAGGCGCGCCTCCGCCAATTGCGCTGCTACGCCATCGACATGGAAACCGCCACCATCTTCGTGGCAGCCTTCAAAAACCGCATGCCCGCCGGTGCCCTGCTCCTGGTCAGCGACCTGCCCATGCAACCCGAAGGCGTCAAAACCGAAGCGGCCGACAAAGTTGTCACCGCCAGCTTTGCCGACATGCACCTGTCCATCGGCATCGACTCCCTTCGGCAGCTCATCAACAAGGGCCTCACCGTGAAGCACTTGAAATTTGAAGATTAACCGGTTCTACTCCCCCTGTCTGTACTGAATAAATGGTGAATATGCGCATCCTCATTTTTCCGTTCCTCTTCCTGCCCTGGCTGTCGTGCCCCCTGCCCGCCCAGGTGCACGAGGCCGAAATCCAGCAGCTCCAGGAGGACGTGGTGGAACTCGACGATCAAAAAAAAGCCCTGCTCAAACAGATGGAGGGCATCAAGTTCCAGATCATCCAGCGCGACTTAGACGCCGTGGGGCTACCGCCCCTGATGCCGGGCGACGAACTGGTGCGCCACTCGGCCATGACCATGGCCTACTGCGAAGCCCACGAACAGGCGCGCTGGGTGGCCCACATCATCGTGCCAGATGTGCTTTCGGGAGCTGTGTTTCGCAGCAACGACTTCCGGCCCGACCCCGCCGTGTCGACCGGCAGTGCCGTGGAGGCCGACTATTTTCTGAAATTCCTCAAACCTGACAGTACCTTCCGCTACGATCCATTTGGTTATGACCGCGGGCATTTGGCGCCGTCGGCCGACTTCCGCTGGTCGCAAACGGCCCTGTCAGAATCGTATTTCTACTCCAACATGTCGCCCCAACTGGCCGATTTTAACCGCGGAAGCTGGGGCGACCTGGAAGACAAGATCCGCGGCTATTTGTACGCCCACCCACAAGTGCAGTTGTACGTGGTCACCGGACCGGTATTGGAGCCTAATCTACCGGTGGTGGAGCGCGGGGTCAATCAGGTGAGCATCCCCAAATACTACTGGAAAGTGGCCATGGACCTGCAAAACCGCAAGGCCATCGCTTTTGTGATGCCCAACCGGGCCATTCCCGAGCCTTTGGTGTCGTTTGCCACTACCATAGACCAGGTAGAGGCACTCACCGGACTCGATTTTTTCTCCAAGCTGCCCGACGACGTAGAAACAGCCCTGGAAACCCAGAATAATCCGGCTGACTGGCTGCCCCAATCGGCTGCGGGCGATGTGGCACCCATTGCGGCCACCAGCCTGCCGCCCAACCATTTCAACACCACGCAGGCGCGCTTGTATCAGGGTAAAAACGACGTGGTTAATGTTTGCGGCGTTGTGGTGAGCGCCCGCAAGAGTAAGTCGGGGAACATTTTGCTGAACCTGGACCGCCAGTTTCCCAACCAGGTGTTTACCGTGTTCATCAAAAAAGAATTCATCCCCAATTTCTCGTACGACCCGGTGGAGGCCCTCAAAGGCAAAACCATTTGCGCCAAAGGGCGGGTGATGAGCCTGGATGGGGTATCGGCCATGTTCATTGAGGGAGAGCGGGAGGTTGTGCTTCGAGAGTTTTAGGGCGGAGGTTAAGGAAGGTTTTGCCGCCTTCGGCGGGTTTTTTTAACCACAGAGGAGGGGAGGTTAAGGGAGGTTTTGCCCGCCTTCGGCGGTTTTTTTATTAACCGCAGAGGAAGGGAGGTTAAGGGAGGGGCGTTGCTTCTTTGGGCCG
>JBMOHO010000012.1:0-25241 GCA_049317805.1 Saprospiraceae bacterium | reverse complement strand
CACCACTATGATCCGACGCTGTACCGCAATACCATCATGGTAAAAGCGCCCAAAACGCCGGAACAGGGCTATCACTTCACCACCGACATGACCGATGAAACCATTAACTGGGTGAATAACGTAAATGCATCGGATCCGGAAAAACCCTGGTTTGTGTATTACAGCACCGGCGCCGTGCATGCGCCGCACCATGCGCCAAAAGAATGGCGTGATAAATACAAAGGCAAATTTGATTATGGATGGGACAAGCAAAGAGAAATGACCCACGCCAAACAGCTGGACATGGGCATCATACCTAAAGGAACAAAACTAACGCCAAGGCCCGCAGAAATTCCCGCCTGGGAAACACAATCGCCTGAAGCCAAAAAAGCGTATGCCCGCTTGATGGAAAACTATGCCGCCTTTATGGCGCATACCGATGACGAAATTGGCAGAATGCTCAACTCCCTTGAGGCAAGCGGAGAATTAGATAATACATTGATATACTGCATTTTAGGAGACAATGGTGCCAGTGCAGAAGGTGGACTCGAAGGCACCTTTAGCGAATTAGCCAGTTTATTGGGCATTCAGTTGGGCCTCGAAAGCTCTGTGAATCGAATCGATGAAATTGGCGGCCCCACCAGCGAACCCCACGTACCAGTGGGTTGGGCGTGGGCCATGAATGCCCCTTTCCAGTGGACCAAGCAGATTGCAAGCCACTATGGCGGCACCCGCAACCCCTTGATCGTGCACTGGCCCAAAGGCATCAAAGCCAAAGGCGAAATCCGCAACCAGTGGCACCACGTGATTGATGTGGTGCCGACCATCCTGGAAGCCTGTAAGGTTCAACAGCCGACAGCAGTCAACGGCATCCCGCAAAAACCATTGGAAGGCGTGAGCATGATCTACTCGTTTGACAACGCTGCTGCAAAAGACACCCGTACCACTCAATATTTTGAATTGGCCGGCAACCGCGCCATATATAAAGACGGTTGGGTCGCCTGCACCCGCATGGGCGTACCCTGGGAAACAGGAGGCAAGTCCAACAGCATGCTCAAAGATGCCAAATGGGAACTGTACCATGTGTCGGAAGATTTCAGTCAGGCCGATGACCTTGCTGCTGCCAATCAGGCAAAACTGAAGGAATTGCAGGGCATTTTTATGGACGAGGCGAAGAAATACGGGGTATTCCCGCTGGATGTGCGGTTTGCCGAGCGCATGGATCCCAAACTTCGGGCTTCCGGACCGCCCAAAACGAACTGGACTTATTTCGGCAACAACGTGCAGTTGCCTGAACCCATCGGGCCCCAGTTGTTTCCGAGGGCCAATACGATTGTAGCCGATGTGACCATTCCCGACAAAGGCGCGGAAGGTGTTATTGCTTGTGCAGGCGCTTTCTCTGCCGGATGGTCCTTGTATGTGATGAACAACAAACCGGTATTTCGTTACACCATTTTTGAACTGGCCGACGTGCGCATTACAGGAACGATGGCTTTGCCTAAAGGCAAGGTCACCATCAAAACTGAATTTACCCCGGACGGTAGCCGCGAAGGCGGTGGTACACTAAAATTGTTCGTCAACGACAAACCTGTGGGAGAAGGTAAATTAGCCAGAACAGCGTTCCGCCATGGCCTGGAGCCTTTTGAAATAGGAAGGGATTCAAATACACCGGTTGATCCGGCTTACAAATCGAAAGGTGAATTTCCGTTTACAGGCGCTATTGATCAGGTAAAATTTGCGGTGAAGTCTTGATTTCATCGGCCATTTGAAAATATTTCAGTCTACGTAATTGCTTGTTCAACCTGTTGAACAAGCAATTATTCAAAAATTTTTACAAAACAAAACTCAATTACAATGAAGCAAACCAACATCATTTCATGTTGCTTGTTCGTAGTGTTTGCTTTGGTTGCTGTTAGTTGCGATCAAGCGGCGCAAAAGAATGCATCCACTGCCCCCAAAACAGTTACGGCAGCAGCCGACGGTTTCGACCGGACAGTGTTGCCCATTCTTCCGCCCAACATTCCGGCGTACACCCAGGAAGACGCCCGCGACGCCACGCCGCCAGCCCCCTGGGAGGTGAAAGCCCCCAAAGGTGCACCCAACGTGGTGCTGGTGTTGGTGGATGACTTTGGTTTTGGCATGAGTACGGCTTTTGGCGGCCCCATCAACATGCCTTTTGCCGAAAAGCTGGCGCAAAACGGTTTGCGGTACAACCGTTTTCACACCACCGCCCTGTGCTCGCCTACCCGCACGGCCCTGCTCACCGGCCGCGACCACCACAGCAACAACATGGCTGGCATCACCGAAATTGCCACCGCTTACCCGGGAAATACCGGCATACGCCCTTTGTCTATTGCTCAAACGGCCATGATTTTAAAGCTGAATGGTTTTAATACGGCTCAGTTCGGCAAAAACCACGAAACGCCAGCTTGGCAAATTCACCCTTCCGGCCCATTTGAAAACTGGCCCACCGGCCAGGGCTTTGAGAAGTTTTACGGCTTCATGGGCGGCGAAACCAACCAGTTTTTCCCGGGTGTGTGGAATGGTACAACGCGGGCGGAAGTGCCTGTGGAAGACCCCAACTACCACTTCACCACCGACATGACCAACAACGCCCTCGAGTGGATGAAGAGCCAGCATTCCATAACCCCCGATAAGCCTTTTTACATGTACTTCGCCCCTGGTGCCTGCCATGCCCCGCACCAGCCACCGGCAAGCTACATCGACAAATACAAAGGCAAGTTTGATGAAGGCTGGGACGTGTTGCGCGAAAAAACCTTAGCCAAACAAATCGAAATGGGCATCGTGCCTAAAGGTACCAAACTGGCAACCAAAGACGCCTTTATCAAAGACTGGGCGAGCCTGTCGCCGACTGAAAAAAAGGTGTATGCCCGCCAGATGGAAGTGTATGCCGGTTTTGCCGAACACACCGACGCTGAAATCAGCAGGCTGCACGACTACATTGAGTCTATTGGCGAACTTGACAACACCGTTTTCATTTACATCCTGGGCGACAATGGCGCCAGTGCAGAAGGCTCCGCCAATGGCTTGCTGAATGAAAACACATACTTCAACGACATTCCGGAAACCATGGAAGACCTCGAAAAGCAAATTTCGTTGTTTGGCGGACGGGAGTCTTATGGTCACTTTGCTGCAGGTTGGGCAATCGCAGGCAACACACCATTCGCTTGGAGCAAGCAAATTGCAGGTGACTTTGGCGGCACCCGCAACGGCATCATCATCGAGTACCCGAAAGTGATCAAAGACAAAGGGCAAATCCGCAGCCAGTTTCACCACGTGATCGACATTGCGCCCACTATCCTGGAGCTGTGTTCCGTACCAGAACCCACCATGGTCAATGGCGTAAAGCAGGAACCCATTCAGGGCGTTTCCATGGTGCCGTCTTTCACCAGCGGCAACGCTCCGGAAAACCACACGACACAATACTTCGAAATTGCCGCCAACCGCGGCATTTACCACGACGGATGGGTGGCCCGTACAGTACACAGAGCCGCTTGGGAGTCGAAACCACGCAGGCCGTTGAAAGAAGACATCTGGGAACTGTTTAATGTGAATGAAGACTTCAGCATGAGCACCAATTTGGCCGCTCAAAATCCGGAGAAAGTGAAAGAACTGCAAGCCCTGTTTGCCAAAGAAGCCGTTAAATACCACGTATTCCCGTTGGACGACCGCAGCCTTGAACGCCTTGACGCAGCTCAGGCCGGACGCCCCGACGCTATGGGCGACCGAACAAAAATGACCTTGTATGAAGGCATGGGCGGCCTTCAGGAAAATGCCTTCATCAACATCAAAAACACCAGCAGCGTGTTCACCGCCAATATCGACGTGCCTGCCAAGGCCAATGGTGTGGTGGTGGCCATGGGTGGCCATTTTGGCGGTTACAGCTTGTATCTGGTGAATGGCGTACCGATGTTTACCTACAATTGGGTGGGCAAAACCGAATACGACGTGAAAGCCACCAAGGCCCTTACGCCCGGTAAACACACCGTGGTGTTCAAATTTGACTACGACGGCGGCGGCTTCGGCAAAGGCGGAAACGGCACATTCATCATTGACGGTGTGGAGGCCGGAAAGGGCAGGATTGAGAAGACCAATGGCAATATGTTCAGCCTCGACGAAGGGGCAGATGTAGGGCTGGATGAAGCGACCAACGTGAGCAAAAACTACAAACTGGGCAAGGCCAACCATTTCACCGGCAAAATCGAACAAGTGTCTATTGAGAAAGTCAAATAGACCTTTTCGTGCGCATAACAGAAAAGTAACACAGCATTTTAACAGGTGCGTGGTACCTTTACATTACTTTTTTAACAAAAAAAATCATTAAAAGATGAAAAACATCCTCGTACTGGCAGCTTGCCTGTTCATCTCTGTCGGCGCATTTGCGCAAGACTTCAAAACCCTGATCGCTAACGAATTAAAGGCGGCCAACTTTGACAATGTTTCGCAGTTGCTCGGCTTCAAAATTGATCCGGCCTCTAAAATGGGTAAAGCGTACAGCGCCATCAGCGACAAACTGTTGGCTAACAGCGAGCAGCGTTTCAACACGATCAAAAAATTTGCCGAAAACCGCAAAAACATCACACCGGAAATGGCCAATTCGCTGATCAAAGACACGATGAAGTTCCAAAAAGAGCGCACCAAGATCATGTCGCAAATCCCGAAAGCAGTTGGCAAAGACCTTTCTCCGGCCAACCTGCTTACACTCATGCAATACGAGGGCAAAAAACAAGCCATCGTAGACGCATTTTTGGCAAAGAACATTCCGTTTGCCAACATGTAATTGACGACAGAGCCACTGCATAACACGCAGCGGCTTGAACAATGCTGGTATTGAAATACATAAAACGCATGCCTCGGAAATCTAAAAAACCGGGGTATGCGTTTATTGCAGCTAATAAGTGATAAGCGTAAATATTTTCATCATGACCGCTTTGTAAAATTTCCATATTTTCATACGATCAATTAACCTAAACATTTCAAAATGAAACCATTGCACCAATTTTTAGGATTGTCGGTGGCCGCAATCCTGCTTTGTGCTTTTTCAACTGCGGTTCAAGCACAAAAAAAACCCAACATCATCATCATTTGGGGCGACGACGTCGGCTGGTACAACGTCAGTGCGTACAACCTGGGCACCATGGGGTACAAAACCCCCAACATTGACCGCATCGCACGCGAAGGTGCCTTGTTCACCGACTGGTACGGCCAGAACAGTTGCACGGCCGGACGCGCCGCCTTCCTCACCGGCCAGTCGCCCATACGCACCGGCCTGCTTAAAGTGGGCCTGCCCGGTGCCAAGGAAGGGCTTTCCAAGGAAGACCCCACCATCGCAGAAATGCTCAAGCCTATGGGCTACATGTGCGGCCAGTTTGGCAAAAACCACCTGGGCGACCTCGACGAGCACCTGCCTACCGCCCACGGGTTCGACGAATTCTACGGCAACCTCTACCACCTCAACGCGGAGGAAGAACCGGAAAATCCGGACTACCCCAAAGACCCCGAATTCAAGAAAAAATTCGGGCCGCGCGGCGTGATCCACAGCTTTGCCGACGGTAAGGGCGGCCAAAAGGTGGAAGACACCGGCCCACTGAACAAAAAACGCATGGAAACGGTGGACTACGACGTTACCGAGCGCGCCGTCGAATTCATGAAGAAAAACGTGCGCGATGGCAAACCCGTGTTCCTTTGGTACAACACCACGCGCATGCACGTTTTCACCCACCTGCGCGATGAAGCCAAGAATAAAACCGGACTGGGCATTTATCCAGACGGTATGGTGGAGCACGACATGCACGTGGGCCAAATCCTGAAAGCGATCGACGAGCTGGGCATCGCCGACAACACCATCGTGATGTATGCCACCGACAACGGGGCCGAAGTTATGAGCTGGCCCGACGGCGGCACTACCCCCTTCCGCGGTGAAAAAAATACCCAATACGAAGGCGCATACCGCGTACCCTGCGTGATCCGCTGGCCCGGGGTGATCAAGCCCGGCACCGTCATCAATGAAGTGTGCGCACACGAAGACATGCTGCCCACGCTGGTGGCCGCAGCTGGTGGCGGCGACGTGAAGGCCAACCTGCTCAAAGGTTTCAAGGCGGGTGCCAAAACCTTCAACGTACACCTCGACGGCTATAACCTGATGCCCTACCTCAAAGGCGATTCCGCCAGCGTGGGTGCATGGCCCCGCAAGGAGTTTTTGTACTGGACCGACGGGGGCGAACTGGCCTGCCTGCGCTACAACCAATGGAAACTGCACTTTATGGAACAACGGGCCGAAAGCTTCGACGTGTGGCAGGACCCGTTTGTGACCCTGCGTACACCCAAACTGTTCACCCTGCGCGGCGACCCCTTCGAGCGGGCCGACGAAGAGGGTATCGATTATGAGCGCTGGCGCTTCGAGCGCATTTTCCTTTTGGTGCCCGCCCAAGCCTATGTGGGCGAGTGGCTGGAATCGTTCAAGCAATACCCGCCCCGCATGAAGCCGGCAAGTTTTAACCTGGATGAGGTCATGAAAGGCCTGACTGAAGGCAGTGGCAAATAACACTCCCGCAATCAATTGTTTCATTTTTTCACCCTTGCCTGTTCTTGTATCAGGCAAGGGTTTTTTACAAGACCATCCCAAACCTGAGTATGTTCCATGCTACACATGTGTGTTTTCAGGAACGTGACCAAAAGTTTTTCACCAAAAATTTCTTAAAATCTCATTTCCTATGCAACGTATCCTGCTATTCCTCCTGACCCTCAGCCTCTTAGCCTGCCAACAAGTGGTGCCTGAAAAAAAGAATACGGAAACACCCGTATCTGTTGTCAAAGCCACTACCCTCGAGTCTTGGGCTGACGCACCCCGGCAGCGCATCGAGGCGTGGGTCAAAGGCGCTACCGACAAGTCTTCGCCCGACTTCATCCCCGAAACCGATCGCATTGCAGTATTTGACAACGACGGCACCTTGTGGCCAGAACAGCCCGTACCCACGCAGTTGGTGTTTGCCATAGACAACCTGCGGGCGCTGTCGGCCCAACACCCGGAGTGGCAGAAAGACCCCGTGCTGAAAGGCGCGCTCGCCGGTGACCTGGCCCCCTTGAAAAAAGCGGGCATGGCCGGTTTAACAAAAATATTGACAGCCAGCCACACCGGGCAAACCGAGGCTGAGTTCAATACTGCAGTGCGCAACTGGATCGACACGGCGCGGGACGACCATTTCAAACAGCCGTACAAACGTGTGGTATATCAGCCCATGCTGGAATTGTTGGACTACCTGCGCGCCCACGGGTTCAAAACCTTCATCGTGAGCGGCGGCGGTGCCGATTTTATGCGGGTCTGGACTGAAGAGGTGTACGGCATTGCGCCTTATGAAGTGGTGGGCAGCTATGGTGAAGTGGCCTACGAAGTGAAAAACGGCAAGCCCGTGATCACCAAAGTGCAAGGCGACCTGTATATAGACGACAAGGCAGGCAAACCTGTGGCCATTCACCGTTTCATCGGCAAGGTGCCGGTATTCTGCGGCGGCAACAGCGACGGCGACCAAGCCATGATGCAATACACCAGCGGCAGCCCTTACAAAAGCCTGTGTGTGTTGCTGCACCACACCGACGCAGCGCGCGAATATGCGTACGACGTCAAAACACTCAGCGGCCACCTGGAAAGCGCCCTGATGGAAGCCAAGGAAAAAAATTGGCTGGTGGTGGACATGAAAACGGACTTGAAACGGATTTTTGACTTCGAATAACACGATGGGAAGCGGATTGATCCGCTTCCCATAAACCCTTTGCTAGACAAAGCTGTATTTCATCTAAACTTAACACAGTTTAACACCTCAAGTACAACGATCAGGCATGACCTTTGTTCGACGTTTAGAGTAATCTAAACATATGTATTTTTCCCGCATATTCTCGACTTTTTTTTAACCATGCAAGATTCGCCGGCACACCGTTACAGGTATAAAGTGGTTCTAGTGGCCAATATGACTTGGAACATTTGGAACTACCGCAAACCAGTGATTGAAGCCCTCCAGAAAGCCGGATTTCAGGTTGTTGTTGTTGCCCCTGTAGATGATGCCTTGCCCAAGTTGCTCAAAGACACCCAGGTTGAATTTATTCCACTTGAGGACTTTCGGCGCAATTCTACCCGCATTTGGGGAACCTTGCGCATGGTCTTTGAATTTGTACGAATTTACCGCGCTTTAAAACCAGACTTGATATTGCACTTTGGAGTGCAGGCCAATATCCTCGGCAACCTTTCAGCATGGTACGTAGGGGCGTCGTCGGTGTGCGTGGTCACGGGTTTGGGTTATACTTTTTTGCACCGCAATGTGTTGCATACGCTGATAAAATGGCTGTATCGGTTGTCGTTTGGGGTAGCCAAATTGGTTGTTTTTGAAAACGAACCCGATCGGGCCCTCATGGTTTCAACAGGCAGTGTGGCGGTGGAAAAAACGCGTGTGGTCAGCGGTTGTGGCATTGATGTGGAGGCATTTCAGCCTCGACGCAGAAACAGGTCGAACCGAAGGATCGTTTTTTCCTACTTTGGCCGGCTGTTGTACGACAAGGGGCTGCGCGAGTTTTACGAAGCTGCGCGACTGGTTCGGCTCACTTTTCCAAACACAGAATTCAGGATATACGGCACTTTGGACAAGAGCAATCCGGCGCACATCCGGCCTTCGGAGTTGCTTCATTGGGTTAAAAACGGAACCATTCGCTACCGGGGCGTTGTAGACGACGTGCGTCCGTATATGGCCGAAACCGATGTGGTGGTATTGCCATCCTATCGAGAAGGCTTGTCGCGCACCTTGCTGGAGGCCATGGCCATGGCTCGTCCGCTGGTGGTGACCGATGTGCCCGGCTGCCGCGAAACCGTAGACCACCCGGTCAATGGCTTGCTGGTGCCGCCCCGCGATGCACCATCTTTATCAGAAGCCATGATGTATTGTTGCGCCCTGACAGACCAGGAGCGCGCTACCATGGGCTGGGCTGGCAGGCGAAAGGTCGTGAGTGCGTTCAGCAGCGATCTGGTGGGCGCTCAGTACCTGCATATGGTGTCGGATGTGCTGAAAATTGCACCAGGCGGCCTTCCCAAAACACAGCATGCCGAAGAGCACACTTCCTTGCCATTTTCTGAATACGCCGCTTAACACTACCTTTGTTGTTTGTCGTTCAATTCACCTCTAACCATTTATCAATCACGGTATCCCCCAACCCATGAAAAAAGCCCTCCTTACCGGCGTAACGGGTCAAGATGGCGCTTACCTTGCCGAACTCCTCCTTAAAAAAGGGTATGAAGTGCACGGCATCAAGCGGCGCGCGTCTATGTTCAACACCAACCGCATAGACCATTTGTACCAGGATCCGCACGTGATCAACCGGAATTTTATCTTGCATTACGGCGACCTGACCGATTCAACCAACCTTATCCGCATTATACAACAAGTACAGCCCGACGAAATATACAACCTCGGCGCGCAAAGCCACGTGCAGGTGAGTTTTGAAACGCCGGAATACACCGCCAATGCCGATGCTGTGGGTGCCTTGCGTTTGCTGGAAGCCATCCGCTTATTGGGTTTACAAGACAAGACACGGTATTATCAGGCGTCTACTTCCGAACTGTATGGTTTGGTACAGGAAGTGCCACAGTCCGAAAAAACACCTTTTTACCCCCGTTCGCCGTATGGTGTAGCCAAGTTATATGCCTACTGGATCACGGTAAACTACCGCGAAGCCTACGGCATGTATGCCTGCAACGGCATCTTGTTCAACCACGAATCGCCCTTGTGCGGAGAAACCTTCGTGACCCGCAAAATTACCCGGGCAGCCACCCGAATTGCGCTGGGCCTGCAAGACAAACTTTGGCTGGGCAATCTGGACGCGAAACGCGACTGGGGCCACGCCAAAGACTACGTGGAAGGCATGTACCTCATGCTTCAACAGCCAGAACCCGACGATTTTGTGCTGGCCACCGGTGTGACGGTACCTGTGCGCGAGTTTTGCCGCATGACCTTTGCCGAAATGGGCGTGGAACTGGAATTCACGGGCGAGGGCGTGGACGAAAGGGGTGTCGTTTCCAAGGTAGGTGATCCCGAATACCAGTTTGCTGTAGGCCAGGAAGTCATTGCTGTCGATCCAAGGTATTTCCGTCCGGCAGAAGTTGACCTGTTGGTCGGCGACGCCTCTAAAGCCCTCCAAAAACTGGGTTGGAGCCCCAAACACACTTTGGCTGATTTGGTGCACGACATGGTTCAAAGCGACCTAAAACTTTTCCACCGCGAGCGTTTCCTGAAGGAGGGTGGGTTTGAGGTGCTGGGGCAGCATGAGTAGGTTCACCACTTTTTTTCACCACTTTTTTTCACCACTTTTTTTCACCACTTTTTTTCACCACTAAGGCACTAAGAGACACTAAGGAACACTAAGGAACACTAAGGAACATGAAGAGATGACGCAGAAGGAGGTCAATGATCTGTCATATCACATTGTGGGTTGTGCCATAGAAGTACACAAGATTCTGGGGCCCGGTTTACTGGAGGCTGTGTATGAAGCGTGTATGCTGTTGGAACTTCGGAATGCCGGTTTGGAAGCAGCCCGCCAAGTACACATTCCGATAGTGTATAAGGGAACACCGTTGATTCACCCTTTGAAAATCGACTTATTGGTAAACAACTTAATAATTGTGGAGTTAAAATCCGTGGAAAGCATCTTACCCGTATTCAAAGCCCAATTGTTGTCGTACATGGCTTTAGCACAGAAACCCAAAGGGCTTTTGATTAATTTTAACACCGACAACATCGTTAAATCTACAGTACCACTCGTAAACACGTTGTTTTCCAACCTTCCTAAATCTTAGAAAAATTGTGGGAATACATCTTAGTGTTTCTCAGTGTTCCTTAGTGCCTTAGTGGTAAAAAAAACAGTGGTAAAAAACCCTTAGTGTTTCTCAGTGTTCCTTAGTGCCTTAGTGGTAAAAAAATGGTAAAAATGACGCCAGACGCCAGAATCTACATCGCCGGCCATCGAGGCATGGTCGGCTCAGCCATACACCGCCGACTGCAGGCGGCAGGGCACCACAATTTCGTGTTGGCCACGTCCAACACGCTCGATTTGCGCAGGCAAACGGAAGTGGAGGAATTTTTTCGCCGCGAGAAACCCACCCATGTGTTTCTCGCTGCCGCCAAAGTGGGCGGTATATTGGCCAACGACACGTACCGGGCGGAGTTTTTGTATGACAACCTGATGATGGAGGCCAACGTTATTGACGCCGCCTGGCGAAACGGCGTAGAAAAACTGATGTTTCTGGGTTCTTCCTGTATTTATCCCAAGTTTGCGCCGCAACCGCTCCAGGAAGATTATTTGTTGACAGGGCTGCTGGAACCCACCAACGAACCCTATGCCATTGCCAAAATTGCCGGCATCAAGCTCTGTGATGCCTACCGGAGCCAATATGGATGCAACTTTGTGTCGGTGATGCCCACCAACCTCTATGGACCAAACGACAATTACCACCCCGAGAACAGCCACGTCATGCCGGCACTCATCCGGAAATTCCACGAGGCCAAACGCGACAACCTTCCTTTTGTAACCCTTTGGGGAACCGGAACGCCCCGAAGAGAGTTTCTACATGTAGACGACCTGGCCGATGCCTGCTTTTACCTGATGGAGCACTACAACGAACCGGGATTGGTCAACATTGGCGTCGGTACCGATGTCAGCATACTTGAACTGGCACAACTGGTTCAAAAGATTGTGGGGTACGAAGGCCGGATTGAACATGACTTGAGCAAACCAGACGGCACACCGCGTAAACTCATGGATGTGCGCAAGTTGACCGGGCTGGGCTGGAAAGCAAAAATTGAACTGGAAGAGGGCATCCGGCAAGTGTATGGAAATGTGCAAGCATTTTTATAAACATTTTGTTTTTTAAATTTTTTTCTCGTAACTTGGCGGCCTAAAATGGAAGAAACATGTCTACAAAAGCATTAACACCAAGAGTTGACCGGCTGGAAGCCGTACTAGCCGAGTTTATTCAGTCTACTACCCGTAGCCTCAATCAGTTGTCCTTTGAGATGAAGGAGTTTAAAGACGAGATGAAGGAGTTTAAAGACGAGATGAAGGAGTTTAAGCAAGAAATGCTCGTTTTTAAAGAGGAAACCATCAAAGACAGGCGCAACATGAACAAGCAATGGGGTGAGTTGGCCAATAAAATGGGTACTTTGATAGAAGACCTCATTTCTCCGGCGGTTAGGCCGGTGATGACGGCTTACTTCGGTGAACCCATTGAAAGCATAGCCATACACTTCAGGCGGTTTGATAAAAAAACCAAACTTCGGGGCGAGTTTGACTGTGTAGCCGTGTCTGCCTCTTACGTTTTTTTGGTAGAGGTACGCAGTACTCCCCGAAAAGAGTATATTCGGGAATTAATCGACGAAAAAATCCCGGAGTTTAAGGTTTTGTTCCCTGAGTTCAGTCGCTTGAAGATCATTCCTGTTTTGGGCTCATTGCGCTTTGATGAAAAATTTATACCCGTGGCCACGGCCGACAACGTTTTCTTGATGGGCTTTAGAGAATGGGAATACATGGATCTGATCAATTATGAGGAACTCACCGGTAAACCGGGGCCTGGTTACAAGGGTGAGATTTGACGTATAGACGGCATGCGTTATTGTACGCCTAATTGTACCTTTGACCCTATGCAAAACACTTACATTGCCATTATGGCCGGCGGCGTGGGTAGCCGCTTCTGGCCGGGAAGCCGGGAGGCGCGTCCCAAACAATTCCTTGACATGCTGGGCGTGGGCAAAAGCCTGCTGCGCCTCACCTTCGAGCGTTTTTTACCCCTTGCCCCGGCTGAAAACATTTTTATTGTTACCAACGCTGCTTACAAGGACCTGGTCAAGCAACACTTGCCCGAAATTGACGACAAACAGATCCTTTGCGAACCATCCCGCAACAACACGGCCCCCTGCATTGCGTATATGGCATTCAAGCTGGCCGATCTGGACCCACAGGCGAATATGGTCATTGCCCCCTCAGACCACATTGTGCTCAAGCCCAACGTTTTTCTGGAGAAAATAAATACTGCGCTTGCATATGCGTCCAACCACGACGCGCTGGTTACCCTGGGCATTCAGCCCTCCAGGCCAGATACCGGCTACGGATATATTCAATACGGCGAAATGATGGACGCCGACGTGCGTAAAGTGCTCCGGTTCACCGAAAAACCCAACCTGGAAACAGCCGAATCATTTCTGGAATCCGGCGAATATCTTTGGAATGCAGGCATATTCGTATGGAATGTGGCGTCTGTAATAAACGCATTTGACCTGCACGCGCCCGATATTTCGAGCATATTCCAACAAGGGGCGGGCGTTTACAATACCCCCGAAGAGCAGGCATACATCAACCGGGTTTACCCCGGTACGCCAAACATTTCCGTCGACTTTGCAATCATGGAAAAAGCAAACAATGTGTACACTGTTCCGGCCGACTTTGGCTGGTCTGACTTGGGTACCTGGGCCAGTCTGCACGCTGAATGCCCCAAAGATGAACAGGATAATGTGAAACAGGGCGCAGTAATGGCCTTGGACACCTCCGGGTGTATGGTGCGTGTTCCTGATGGCAAATTAGTTGTAATCAAAGACTTGCATGACTATATTGTGGTAGACGACGAGGACGTTCTCCTCATCATACCCAGACAAAAGGAACAGGAAATCAAACAGCTGACCCTGCTGGTTAAAGAAACCTATCAAGGCAAATACCTTTAAGCACTTGTTCCAAAATTAAGTTTAAATCCCGATAAACAAAACGTTATACAAATTTTATCATGCGTAAATGTATGATAAAAAAAATAATTTAATTTTTATTACCAAATTTTACGCCTACATACATATATTGTGGCCTGATAACTCGACTCACCAATAATCCTCGAATTTGTGTATCCCGGCGCATGTGTTAATCCATGAAACAAAAACAGCCCGGATGAAGTCTTTTAACGCCATTGCAGTACACCCCGAGATCCAGGATGGCGAACCCGTTTTTAGCGGAACGCGCATACGCATTGAAACTTTTTATGATTTCATGCGCATTGGTTGCAGTGTAAGAGAATTTTTGCACGAGTTTCCATCTATTACCCCTGATCAGGCTATGGAGGTCTATCAGTTCGTACACAATGATTATACGCTTGATCAAATCAAAGATCTGGCTTGCAGCACTACCTCAGACCCTCGCTTGGTAGGTTTGCAGGGGCGTGTCCAAGCCTCACGATAAGCGTGATTTTTTTTATTTCCCTCCTTTCAGGATACGCAGATACGCGTCTCCGATTGTTTCTACTGTATACGGTTGGGGTTCAAAAACAGGTTTCGGTGTAAACGGTTTGAACATCCATCTGATGATGGCTTCGGCATCCATGTTTTGTATTTCTCGAATATGCAATAGCGATATCTGGTCCTCCATAAACATCATAAAAGCATCTTTTTCAAGCGATTGCACATGCAATACAGGCCGTCCTGCCAGTAAGTAGTGAACAGCTTTGCTGGGCAATAAATGCGGGTTTTGATTGCCCACATTCACCAGTACATCCATTTCGAACATGGCTTTTTGGGCTACATCCCGTGGCTGCAAACCATGGCATTTTATCCAGTCGTGTTGTGCAAACAGCGGCACATAACGGGGCAGCAACTCGCCGTATACATGCAGGGTAAATGTAGGTAAATACGGGCGCAATGCCTTAAAAAAGGCTACCATGTCAAACGGTTCCCGTACAGGAGGATAAAATGCGCCAAAATATCCGAAATCCAACTGTTCGCCTGGAGCCTTACGCATTGGAGCTCCCTCCCATGTGATTGTCGGGTGCAACAACGGCGGCACGAGATGCACATTTTTCAAGCCATAAGCCTCTTCAAACCAGCACTTTAGGCTGTTGTTGGTCACCACCACAGCGTTGGCGGCTTTCATGAGTTCCGACTCTAATTGTTTTGCCCTGGTGCCATACAAAATCGGATTGCTGATCTCCCACCCCGGCGCGGCAAATGGGTCGCCCACGTCGGCCAACCAAAACAAGCCATCGTTTTTTAACGCAGCGGCCACGCGGTGCGCTGTGATGGGCAAGGACACACTCACCAGGGCGTCAATCTGCTCGTGTTGGAAAAGGGTGCGCGCTTTCCGGATGGCGGGCCTTCGCCAAAACAGGGCATCGTCCGGGAAACATATTTTTTTCCAACCTGACTGGTACAGGCGCTCGGCCACGCGCCAGGGCCAGGTGCCGCTTGCCGGCCGCTCCCCTACCCTGCCCCGTTCGGGTAGTTTTGGCGTACCATGCGCCAACATGGTTTTGAGGCTGTCAAATCCGGTTCGAAAGACCTCCACCCTGTTTATCGACTCCTCGTCGGGCTGGTTTTTCACGCGGGCCGTCACCACCAGCACCCGATGGCCCTTTGCAGCCCAGTATTCGGCAATGGCCGTCCACCGGTGCGCGCGCGGGTGGATGTAGGGTGCGTAAAAAGGGGCGAGGAGGAGGATGGTCATGTTGACAATAGACGGGCGTAGATGGCATGAAGTGCCTGAGCCGATTGGCGGATGTTAAAATGGTCAAACACATGCTGTCTGGCACGTTGAGCAAATGCCTGATACGCCTCGTTGTCCATTCTATAAAACGTTTCGATGTGTCGTGACAGGCTTTGTGCGTCATTTTCGGCAACCAGAAAACCCGTTTGACCGTCTAATACCTCATATGGGATATCCCAATGACGTGTTGAAAGCACCGGCAGTCCAAGTGCCTGGGCCTCCAGAATCACAACAGGTGTGGCTTCGTGGTCGCCATCTTCTGTATGACAACTCGGATGAATAAAAACATCAAACTGCGATAGAAAATTAGTTATAGAAGCATGCGGTAAAAAGGAATGCCATGTAACGTGTTTTTCCACCCCCAATGTTTTGGCCAATTGCGTCAATTCAGTTCTATAATGGGGGTAAGGAGACTCCCCGGCAATGGTCAATTGTATTTCCGGATAACGTTGCACAGCAAGCGCCAATGCTTCCAGTGTTGTTTTATGGCCCTTTTTAGGTGTTAAAGTGGCTACTTGTACTAAGTGTAATGCATTGACAGTTTTATACTTGACTCTGAACGGGAATTGGGTGATGTTGATGGCCGGAGTGACGTGGAATATTTTATGCGCAGGACAACCCAACGCTTCCAATTGTCGAATCCCTTCGCCCCTGCTGCACGAAATGACCGCCGCTGCCTGTTCAAACAGCCGCTTGTATTGTTCGCGAAAGGTTGGATTCAAATGAAGCACCTTTGCGTAGTCAAATCCATAAAAACTCACTACAAGGGGCCGGTTAAGGCGACGTGACAACGACACATACAGGCAGCCCACTGTTCCAAAATGTGCGTGGAGGACGTCAGGTTTTTGGCGCTTGACTTGTTTGTATAAGTAAATCCCATAAATGCCAAAAATACGCTCTAAACGGCTTAAAAACAAATATATATGTTTTTTTTCAAATTCATTTGGCAGCCTATTGCAGAACCATTTTTGCAGCGGATGGATAAAAAGTCGTCGCTCCGCCCTAATGTGTGCACCGTCCGTTATCCATGGTGCCCCAACCCAGATATCATCTGAACCCGCTTCCAGAAGTTGATCCACCCAATTGAGCGTTGATGGCAGATAGGTATCAAAAAGTTGTAACACTACGATTGGTTTCTCCATGTGACGGGTCAACGTCCAATAATTTTTTGGTATATACGGATTGTCATTTCTGTGACAGAGGGAATACACTCTGAAGCGTGCCTTAATACGCGGAACGTTCGCGACAATCGTGTTTCCATACGATGATAAACAAGATGTTTGTCGTTTGTTTCAGCAGTTTGCTCACGGGTCAGTGCAATGTGAACGTAATCATGGGGGTTCCAAATGGATATATGTGCAAAATGATGGAGATTGGCTCCAATGCTCTCGGCAAAAGTGAAAATATCCCTATGGTCTACCACCTCATCTACAGGTTGTAATGCCTCGGGATGATTGTTGTACAAACGGGCTTGATGACCAGGGCTCGGAATGGTAATGATGACGGTCCCGGTTGCACTTAATATGCGATTGATCAAATTATGAAAAACTGTCCTTTGATCCTTGGGAATGTGTTCATATACATCGATCAATAATATAGCGTTGAAAAATCCATCTATAAACTGATCGTAGTCAAGGCTCAGCACGTCTGCTGATTGGTACATTAAATTGGGCAAATGAAACAGTCGTTGTGCAAGATCAATCAGTCCGTCACTCGAATCAAGTCCTTGTACATGAGCGTTTGGAAAATGACGTGCCATCTCAAAGGTCGTCCATCCCAAGCCACATCCAATGTCCAATAAACGGTGTATTGGTTGATTATGATTTAACTGGCGGACTGCAAAACCTACCGCTGCAACCACACGTTGGTTTCCATACAGGTAATCCTTTACAAACTGCGCGGAACGTGCATTATAATATGCCCTGGCGGTATTATCCTGATTATCATATTCCCTTGCTTGCATGATTGATGCGTCTAAATGTGGGTGCAGCATTGACGCAACACCAAGTAAATGCTTTGCGCAGCGTCATCCCAATTAAAGCGGTTTGAGCGCATCTTACCGACACTAATCAAGTGTGTACGCAGCAGTTTTTTTTCCAATACTTGTTGCAATCCGGTGGCTACCTGAGCTGTACTGCTTTGGTCGACAAACAAAACAGCATCTCCGCCTATCTCCCGAAAAACCGGAATGTCTGAAGCCACCACCGGCGTACCACAAGCCATGGCCTCCACCAAGGGCAAACCAAAGCCTTCATCTGCCGATAAATTGACCAAAGCAACTGCAGCGCCATATAGTCCGGGCAAATCCTGATCGGGCACGTACCCCAAAAAGTGTATGGCATTGCGGTGAACGGCTGATTCATAAGCAGTCTTTACCAGACCAGTTTGCCAGGCAAAACGGCCGGCCAATATGAGCTGTACATCGTTGGAAGCCATTGATTTAAATTGATCAAATGCCCGGATGAGCAAGTCCACGTTTTTACGCGGGTGTATGGCACCTGTGTACAGGAAAAACGGTTTACCATGCGAAAAAGCTTTTCTAATCAATTGTTGTGCTGCCTCGTCCTGCGGTTGAAAACCATTTCGAATGCCATTGTAAACCACCGAAATCTGCTCCTGTGAAACACCGCAAGTATCAATGATATCTTGTTTAACATGCTCTGAAACACTAATAATTTGATTTGCACGATGCGCAAAACGAGGTAGGTAATGTTGATAATACAACCGGGGCGCCCAAGGGATTCGTTCTGGATGATTCAATGGAATAACATCGTGCAGCGTCATCACCGTAGGCACTCTACTCCCCAAACTGCAATAACCGTCCGGTGAAAAAAACACATCAGGGGCGTACCTTTTCAACACCAACGGCACAGCCCATTCGAACCAGGCATACCACAATACCGGATGACGCGCAGGCGGCGGCACCACCACCGGGGTTACATTGTCGGCATATACAAATGCCTGGTCGTACGGCCGGTCAAACAGGAATACAAATTCGTCTTCCGGGTGCGCCAACACCATACGCCGAACAATTTCGTGCGTATACCAGCCAAGGCCTTCTAATTTGCCGGGCAGTAAAAAACGGGTGTTTATAGCGATTCGCAGTTGCGGCGACTTTAGTCGCCGAAATATACAATGCTGCGGCGACTTTAGTCGCCGAAACATATAACGCTGCGGCGACTTTAGTCGCCGAAGCATACACCACACCACAATCGGCGACTAAAGTCGCCGCAACATTTGCAATCGGCGACTAAAGTCGCCGCAACGTTTGCAATTGGCGACTAAAGTCGCCGCAACATTTGTAATTTTGCCCCATGCTTGACCTGTCAACCGCCAGACTTACCCGGCTCGCCCTCACCTGGGTGGGCAACAAAAGCCGCTACGAGGGCGTAGGCATCCCCAAACACACCCTGGTGCCCCTGAACGACGTGGCCCAGGAGATGCTGACGAATGCCCTGCTCAAACCGTTTGAAAAAACGGAAGAGTTTTTTTACTTCCACCACGAGGAAGATGTGAGCCACCACCAGCTTTTTCAACACTGCCACACGGTATTTGAAAACCCGGAATCCCTCGCCGAAACGGCGGCACAACTGGCCCAATTGCTGTACGAACATGCCGACATCCCCAAAGTGAAAGGGGGAGAGTTTTTCATCGCACACTTTGAAGACGTCATCCTGCAAGGCGAAACCGTAAACGCCATTGCGCTGTGGAAAGTCCAGGACAAAGAATCCTATTTCAAGATTGACCGCGGCGCCGAAGCCTTCCAACTCAACGTGCTGGAGGGCATTGGCCTGGGCAAACCCGAGACCGCCGCCCTGGTGTTCCAACTCGACGAGGCAGAAGGCTATCGCGTTTGTGCGGTGGATACAGTGTCCAAACGCGGCGAACGCTCGTTCTGGAAGGACGCTTTTCTGCGCCTGCGCCCCATTGAAGACAATTATTTCCACACCCGCCACTACATCAGCCTGGCCGGAGAATTCATCAACGACAAGCTGCCGCAAGGCCTTGACCGCACCGACCAACTCGACCTGCTGTACCGTTCCGGCTTGTATTTCAAGGAAAACGAGGAGTTTGAACTCGAGGATTTTACCAAAACCATGTTCGAAGAACCCGAACAACAACAGGCATTCCTCGACTTCAAAGACACCTACGCCAAAGCGTATGCCGTTCCGCTGGAAGAAAAATTCGACATCAACCAGCAGGCTGTCAAAAAAGAGTTTAAAGTGCTCAAAAGCGTACTCAAACTCGATAAAAATTTTCACATCTATGTACACGGCCGCCGAGACCTCATTGAACGTGGTTTCGACGATGAAAAAGGCAAAAAATTTTATAAAGTGTACTTCGATGACGAGGAATAACGGATGGTAACCACCTGGAAAAAATGGTGCAGCTACCTCTTCCCGCTCACCCTGGAAACAAGTTCGTCAGACATTAATCCGAGCCTGGCTGTTGTGCTGTACCGCGGACGACTCCAACTGCTGAGCGGCAATGCCATTTATTCCTGGGACGACTTGTACCGCAACTTCCGCATTGCTTTCGAAATGGTGCACATCAAAGACAAACCGTATCACGATGCGCTGGTACTCGGGTTGGGATTAGGCAGCATTCCATACATGCTCGAAAAACATTTTGGATGCCGGTACGCGTTCACCGCCGTGGAAATTGATGAAGCAGTGGCCGATTTGGCCAACCGATATTCCCTGTATCGGCTCGATAGTCCAATCGACATCGTTACTGCCGATGCGCAGGTTTTTGTCGAGCTGTGCGACGACGCTTACGACCTGATCGCCATCGACATTTTTCAAGACGATCTGGTACCGTATCAATTTGAAACCCTCGAATTCCTGCAAGCCTGTGCGGCCCTCCTCAAACCCGGTGGCATGCTGCTGTTCAATCGATTGCACAACCACGACGGCAACAGCACACCCACGGAACGATTTTACCAGGATGTGTTTAAAAAGGTGTTTCCGCGATCTAAAGCCATCGATACGGAAGGCAATTGGGTGCTTGTCGGGGAAAGTTGAAACTGGGTACCCGACCTATACATGCTTTCCGCCCGTCCAGCCATATCCCATCAGATACTCCATGCCGCTTTCGCGAGCAGGTGCTTCCAGGGTGGTGCCCATGCTGTCGTTCCAACGGTTAAGGTATCCAAAAAGCGCAACGACGCCGAGTATCTCCACCACCTCTCCATCGTCCCAATGCAAGCGAAGCTGAGCCGAAATGTCGTCATCAACCGCATTTGGAATGGCTGATGCCGCAAGGGCAAACTCCAAGGCAGCCCGTTCGGCCTCGTTAAAAGCCGGATGGGTTCGAAAATCCCAGATGTGTTCTAATTTGTCGATGTCGGCCCCATAGCGTTCGGCGGCCCGAATGGTGTGTGCCTGACAATACTGGCAACCGGCCGACATGCTGGCCAGATAACCAATCAAGCGTTTGAGATCGCTGTTTACCCGACCGTCATTTTGCATCACGGCCTTGTTGAGCTGGATAAATGCTTTGGCAATGTGCGGACGCCGCTGCATGGTCAGCACGCTATTGGGGCAAAAACCGAGCGTTTCGTTGAAAAAAACGGCCAATTCCGCCACTTCGTGGTCGTGCTCTGGCGATAAAGGTTCGACTAAAGCCATGGGGTTAATTTTTTTTCTTTTTGAACGGATCCCACTCTTCTAACTTTTTCTTGGCGTCGTCTACGGCTTTTTTGCCTTTATCGCCCATGGCTTCTTCTGCTTTTTTTCCGATTTCGTCAGCCGCTTTGTTGCCCAATTGATCGCCAGCTTCTTTTCCAATCACTTTACCGACTTCATCTTTTACCTTTTGCTCGGCTTCTTTTTTGAGTTGGTCCATCTTGCGCTGGGCTTCGCGTTGCAGGCTGTCTGTTGCGCGGTCAATTTCTTTTTGTGCCTGGCTTTTGGCTTTATCCAACTCAGCCTGGGCTTTGTCCTTGGCGTCGTCGATGGCGGCTTGAGCGGTATTTTCGGCCTGGTCTTGTATCGTGCTTTCTCCATCGGAACCCAGCACTTTCATATTGACTTTAGGGTTGGTGAGGTTGCCGGTCAGGTCGAAGCGCACGTTGATGAATTCGCCTTGTTGTATGTTTACACCTGCTTGTTTGGCCTGTTGGGTGATGAAATTCAGGCCCGCACTGGCGGCAGCGCCAGCGGCATTTTGCTCCAGCATTTTGCGGGGCACCTTGGTGGTGATCTGGTAATTCATGTCCTGATTAAGGCCATGTGTACCTGCAATCTGCATGGCTATGTCCTTTACTTGTATGTTAAAAGGCTTTACCGTCACTTTGCCGTCTTTGATTTCGAACCAGGTTTTGAAATCCTTCAACTCCACGCGTTTAAGCGCGTCAATATTGAGCTTGTTGCCGATCTCGGTGAGGGGTTTTACATTGTTGATCACTGCGTTGATTGTTTGCAATCCACCTGCTGCGTTGAGTGTCGTCAATTCAGGCGTCATGTCTTTGCCCATAGTGCCACTCATGGACAATGCAGTATTGAATTTACCATCAATATACTGCATAATCGGCGCAAAGGATTTGGCGGTGGTAAAGGCTGCAAAAGCCTCTTTGAATCCCATGTTTTTGAGGGCAAAATCGAAGTCGAACAGTGGTTTGGCCGGATTCGAGGTTTCATAAGCGCCTTTCATAGCCACTTGCGCGCCGAATATGTCTGCTGTCAAGTCCTTTATGGCAGCCGCCTGATCGTGTACCGAGAACGACCCGTTCAGGTTTTGGATGTTGTACGTGGTGTACTTGACCTGTTTCATGTCGGCGTCCACCTGCACATTCACGTTTTTCGGTACAAGGAAAACAGCGGGAGGGGCAGGCGGGGCCGAGGGCTTGGCGGGTGCCGTGGGCGTAAGTGGCGTCATGAACGGATTGACGTCGAAATAATTAGAGTTGACCTTCAGGTTTCCCGACACCGTTTGCTGATCGAACAAGTACGCCCACACGTTGAGCAATTGGCCGGTACCATTCAGGTCGCTGGCACCGGTTTTGAGCGCGTATTCGTCTATCAGCCATTTGTTAGGGGTAAAATGGCCTTTTAAGCCGAGGTTGCGGAGGCTGTAGGTTTCATATTTCAGGTTGTCTACGAGCGCATCCACTTTAAAATCCCAGCGGTCAAAGGCTTTTTCGGTGGTGGTGGGAGCATCGCTGGGTTTGGTTTCGGTGGTTGTCGTGCTGCCGGCACCCATGAGTTCGTTCGCGTCAATGTTGGTGGAGCGGAGGGTCATGGCACCCGTCATGGTTTTGTTGGTAGAAAAATACGCCAGCACATTGTCGATGCTTCCATTGGCGCGGAAGTCGCTTTTGCCGTATTTCATGTCGAAGCGACGCAGGTCAAGTTGCTGAGGCGAGAGGCTGGCGTCGAGACCACTGATGTCTACAGGCGGTGTTCCTTTGGCTATATATTTGAAATTAGCCAATTTGAAGTGCCCTTGCATCTTGGTGTCTTCGTATTGTTGTTTTTCGAGTTGGCTCATGGTGGCGTTCACCAGCACATCGGCGTCGAGCATGCCGCTGAGTTCCTGCACATCTTCCATGGGAACGGCATTTTTCAGATCGCGCAGGTTGAGTTTGCCTATAATTTTGGTGTTGATGGCCGGGTCGGTTGTCGGATTTTTCAAGTAAAAATAGCCTTCCAGGGGGCTTGAACCGACGTTCAGGTTAAAGTTTGGGATGCTGACGCTCAGGTTGCTCAAGTCGGTGCTCGTGTTTTCCACACTGGCGTCCATGGCAATTTTTTTCAAGCTCATGGGCATGCCCGGGTATTGGACGCTGCCGTTTTCAACTTTGGTGCTGATCTTGAATTTTGGGTACTTTGTCTCGTTGTATGTGCCGTTTACAAAGCCCGCAAATTGTACCGAACCGTCGGCTTTTACCCCGTCAAAATCTTTGGTATAGGCGCCCGGAACGAGCGAAAGCAGGCTTTTCAAGCTGTTTTCGGGCGTACCAAACGTGAGTTCCATGTTGATGTCTCCATTTTCAGGCGTTTCAACCCATCCGCTCAAGCTCAGGTTAAATGCGTTGATTTTCAGGTCGTTATCCTGGATGGTGAAGCGCATTTTCGGCATATTGGCATTCACCACTGTCCGCCAGTCTATCTTTGCTCTTTTCAGATAATTGATGCCGCCATAATTGACGGTTGTTTCCGTCACGCGCGTGTTGGCCTTTACGTCAAACACATCGGCGGTAAATTCACCGTTGCCTTCGTGGTTTACCCCGCGCAGGTCGGCGCGCAAATCCATGGTGCGGTCTTCATACAGGATATTGCCATCGCTGATTTCGTAGTGTTCCAGTTTCATGCTGCCGCCGGAAGATGCGCTGGTGGTTCCTGCCGGAGCAGGCTTGGTAATGTCGTAGTTGGCGCGGCCGTCAGACAATACAAACACCCGAATATCCGGTTTTTTCAAATACAGGCCTTTGATGGCCACCTGATCGCTGAAAAGTGCCGACCAGAGGTCGACGGCCACGTCCAGCCGCTGACAATTGATCAGCCGGATGCCGTCAAATGCGTCTTTGCCGGCAACGGAGAGGCTGTCGAGGCCAACAGACAATTGTGGGAAATGCCTGAATAGGGAGACGCTGACGTCCTTAAAATCGAGCGTAGCATTCAGGTTGGCATTGGCCGCTTTTTTCACCTCGGCGACAATACGGTCTTCAAAAAAATAGGGAATGGCGACGGCTGCTGCGACGAGCAGAAACAGGAAAACGCCAAGACCAATGAGTATTCTGCGCATGTGGTATTATGTTAGATCAAATAAATTTTTGACGCCGGGCGTCCTTGAAAAAATAAATCCTTCAGCAAATTCGGCCATGATGGGTCGGCCGTAAACCCTGTTTTTGGCTTTCATAAAATCCAGAAATTCCACGCCTGAAATGGGCGTAGCCGGCTCGGTGCTGTCGGGATCCCAGAATTGGGAGCGGAAAGCGAGTATGGATTCCATTTTTCGGTTCATGTAGGGCGTAATATCGACAATAAAATCGGGGTTGAGTTGTTTGTCCTGAATATAATGATAAACGGACAGTGGGCGCCATTTGGTTTGCGGGGTGCCGTTTGTTTCGGTGGTTTCAATTTTTTCAAGACCGGCGTAAAAACAGGCCTCCAGCACCAGTTGGGCCGCACGGGCATGGTCAGGATGCCGGTCGTCTGGTGCATTACACAACACCACGTCGGGTTTATGTCGCCGCAACACCTGCACCACGGGCAACCAGTGTTCGGGTGCGATGGTGAACAGTCCGTCGGGCACCTGCAATTGCTCCCGAAAGGCCGCACCCAGGATGTGCGCAGAAGCTTGAGCCTCCGCAGCGCGGATGTCGGCCGTTCCGCGGGTGCCCAGTTCGCCCCGGCTCAGGTCGAGCAGACCGAACGATTTGCCCAGGGCGGCGTGGTGCAGCAGGGTACCCGAGCAACTCAACTCAATGTCGTCGGGGTGAATACCCACGGCTAATATGTCTATTTTCATCATCATCCAGTATCTTTGTACGGCGTTTACAGAACGCTTGAAGCATGGAAAACACACCCGAAGGAAATAATCCGACCAAGGCAGTACTGGAACAACTGTTGGCAGGCGTTTCCACCCTCGAGCAAGCGCTGAAAGAGGCCGAGAACCGTTCGCAAAAGTATGTCCGCGAAACGGAATCCTTGCAAGCCCAATGCGATGATTTACGGAAGCAGGTCAACAAA
>JBMOHO010000011.1:0-26154 GCA_049317805.1 Saprospiraceae bacterium | reverse complement strand
AGGTGACATACAAATTCCTATCCCCTGAAATGGCGCAACGCTGTGGCTTTCCGGGTAAACAATCCAATATTCGCGCACACCGTTTTCCTCATACAAGGCCAATTTTATTTTTTGGTCTTTATTGCGGGTAGCGGGTGAAATGATCTCTATGATCCAGTCCGGTGCGCCTATACAACCTTGCTCGTCCAATTTGCTGCGGTCACACACGACACACAGGTCGGGCTGCACCACGGTGTAAATGTCCTTGTGTTGTTTTTGCGATTTTTGTTGATCGAAAAGGCGCACATCGAAAGGGGCCGGAAACAACAAGCAGGGTTTTTGCTCAAAAAAGTTGCCCAAACGCAAGGTCAACTTCAACGCAATGCGTTGGTGGTACAGCGTTGGTGCTGGCGACATGTTGCGAAAGACCTTGCCGTGAATGAGTTCTACAAGCTCGTCAAAACGCCACGTCAGGTAGTCGGCGTATGAGTACACGCCGTTTGGGTCAAGCTGATCAATGTGGGAAATGGGCAGTTTAGTCATGGTGTTTGGGTTGCAAATATACCCGCTTATGCCCAAAAAAACGATTTATTCTCCAAAAATATCCTCCAACGTCAGTTCCGTAATGGTGCCAATTTTTAACAAAAACTGGAAGTCCAATTGCATCCGGTCGCCCAGCACCAGCCAGGTATATCGCCTGCCTTTGATGTGTTTGGCATGGAAAGCAGTCAGGGTTTCCGGGGTGGCTTGCTGGAGCATGTTGTACTTGTCTATACGCAAGTCGTGGTTGAACCCGCGCTCCCGCACGCTGCGCCAGTTCCAGTATACATCGGCTCTGCGGATGCGTCCGGCTGCTATTTGTTTCAGCAAACTCTGGCGCGCAAACTCCATTTGCGACACCGACACGGGCATGTCTTCCATAATCGACTGAAAAGCGCCCACGGCTTCATGCAGTTTGTCGGGTTGTGTGCCCACGTAGGCCCGCAGGTAATGCGCCTGGTTGCGGCGGATCGGGCTGCCCGCAAACGCATACGCCGAATAAGCCAACGCTTTGGATTCCCTGATTTCCTGAAACACAATAGACGAGAGGCCATAGCCAAAATATTGGTTGTACCACTCCGACAAGTTGTGCTCCGCCAGATCAAAACGCGGGGTTCCTTTTGACAACAACATCAACTCCACCTGCACCGTGGGGAAATGCACAAACAACACCTGATCTTTCAGAGCCCCTTTTTCCGGAAAACGCTTTGGTGCTATCGGAGACAACAATGCCGCCTTTGGCGCATGCGTTTTCAGCGGTTTAACCGCCTGACGGGCGCTCAACGGACCGGTGTAAAACAACTCATGCTTGAAGCGCAAGATGCCCTGCAGCAGGTTGGTCAACTCTTCGGCATTCAATTGTTGCAGGGCCGATTTGGACAAACGGTTGGTGTAAGGCGATATTGGGCCGTAATGGGCGTAGTTGAGCATGCCTTTCTGCAAAATGGCCTTTTTGTCCTTCTTGTTGTTTTCGCGGCGCTTTATGATGTCCTCTACCAGGTTGTTGAGGGCCTCCGGATTGGGTTGCGCATTTTCGAGCAGGTCAAAAAGCAGGTGAATGCCTTGTTCATACGACTCGGAGAGTCCGCTCAAGGTCAGGTAAAAGTACTCGTTGTGGCAAGAAGCCGAAAAATGCACGCCGAGGCGGAAAAACGCTTGTTGCGTTTGCGCTGCGGTTAGCCGATCGGTGCCGAGAAAGGGGAGGTATTGCGCCGCCACGCTCAAGCGCGGATCGCTGTTTTTTCCCATATCGAAGGTGAAATACAGCTTAAACAAGCCTGTGGTGTTGTCCTGAACGGTTTTCAACCGCAAGCCAGGTGCCACGGCAGCGTGCTGGAATGCTTTGTTAAAATCAACAAACGCTGGTTCTACATCGGGTGTGGTTTCGCTCAGAAAGGCTTTGGCATACGCGGAGCTGTCGTGCCGGTTCACCTCTATTGGTGTGATGGCCGGTTTGTCCACTTTCATCACATTGGGGTCGGGCCCATGGTGTTTGTACACGGCCACAAAGTTGTTTTCCAGCAGGTGCTGCTGCGCGAAAGCTGAAACAGAAACAGCCGAGACGGACTCCAGCATTTTCCAGCGCGTTACCTCGTCTTTCCAGTCTACGCCCAAAATGTACGCGTTGGTGATGAGGCCCGCGCGGCCATCGTTTTTCTCGATGGACTTCATTTCGTTCAGCTTGAGGTCTTTGACCACGGCCTCCGGCAGCCATTCTTCAAACTGTCCGTTGCGCAGGTGTTCCAATTGTTCGAGCAACAGGGCCTCCACTTGTTCCAGCGTTTGCCCTTCCCTGGGCTTGCCGTGCAGCACGAGGCTGCTGAAGTCTTCGTACACGCGTGCGTAGGCGTACGCTTCGAGCACCTGCTGGTTTTGAATCAGGTTCAGGTCAAACAAGCCCGCCTGGTAGTTGAAGAGCATGCCGGCCAGCAAGGGCAGCATGCGGGCCTCCGGGGTGCCGGCACCCGGAAAGCGCCAGGCCAATTCTACCCAGGGCGCTTCGTTGCCGTATACATCGCGGCGTTCGCGTAGGGTAAGCTGCGGCTGCGGATCAAAATGAAATGCCGGAATGGGTTTGGGGGCAAAACCGCCAAAGTACTGTTGTGCAAGTTTGAGCGCTTCCTGCGGATCAAAATCGCCGCAGAGCACCATGCCCATGTTGTTGGGCACGTAATAGGTGTCAAAAAACCGATAAATATTGGTTTGAGACGGATTTTTCAAATCTTCGCCGCGCCCCAGGGTGGTTTGCGTGCCATAAGGATGCGTGGGGGTCAGCACCTCTTGTCCGGCTTTCATGACCTTGCGGAAGTCGCGGTCCTGGCTGATGTTGTATTCTTCAAACACCGTTTCCAGTTCGGTGTGGAACAGGCGCAACACCGGACGGCGGAAGCGCTCGCTCTCCAATTGGAACCAGCGCTCCAGTTCATTGGCCGGAATGTCGTTCAGGTAAACGGTTTGCTCCACCCAGGTGTAGGCGTTGGTGCCTTTGGCGCCCATGGCGCTCACCAATTTATCGTATTCGTTGGCAGCGGCAAAACGGGCGGCTTCCGAAGACAGCCGGTCAATCTCGGCATACAGGGTTTTCTTGACAGCCGGGTCGGGTTCTGCCCGGTGCTGTTCAAAAAGCTGCTCAATCTGGTCGAGTATCGCCTTTTCTTTATCCCAATCCAGTGTGCCCAACCGGTCGGTTCCTTTAAACATCATGTGTTCAAAATAATGCGCCAGCCCGGTGGTTTCGGCCGGATCGTGCTTGGAACCCACGCGCACAGCGATCTCCGTGTACACGCGGGGCACTTCTTTGTTGACGGAAAAAAACAAGCGCAGGCCGTTGGGCAGCGTGTGCTGAAGCACCTGCATCGGGTCGTGCGGAACAGTTAGAAAAATGGATTGGGCGTCTGCGTTCATGAGCGGCGGGGTATGATGGGTTAGAGGGGTAGGGGAATTTGGGTGCGGGTGAGGTCTTCCAGGGTCTCCCGGCGGCGGATGAGGTGCGCCTGGCCCTGATAGAGGAGTATTTCGGCTGGTCGGGGGCGCGAGTTGTAGTTCGAACTCATCATCCAGCCGTAAGCGCCTGCGTTGTAAAAGCAAAGTACATCGCCTTCCACCACCTCTGCAATGCGCCTGTCGGAACCGAACGTGTCGGTTTCACAAATGTTGCCTACTACCGTGTAAATGCGGGGTTTGAATTGAGGTTCGGTAACGTTCACAATTTTGTGGTAAGAACCATAAAACATGGGTCGAATCAGGTGGTTGAAACCCGTGTTCAGTCCAACAAACACCGTAGATGTGGTTTGTTTCACCAGCGTACACTGTGCAAACAGGTAACCGGCTTCACTGACTAAAAACTTGCCCGGCTCGAACAGAAGGGTCAGCTCGCGGCCAAAGTCGGCGCAAAATTCAGTGAAACGCTGGCTCAGTTTTTCGCCCAGTTCCTCCACATCGGTTTCAATGTCGTCGGTTTTATAAGGCACTTTAAAGCCGCTGCCCAGATCGATGTATTCGAGCTGAGGAAACTTTTTGGCCGCTTCAAACAAAATTTCAGCGCCCCTGATAAACACGTCGACGTCCAAAATATCCGAACCGGTGTGCATGTGGAGTCCTTCCACCCGGAGGCCCTGGCTTTCGACCACGCGCAAGGCGTGCGGCAGCTGGTGGATGCTGATGCCAAACTTGGAGTCGATGTGCCCGACGCTGATTTTTTCGTTGCCGCCGGCCATGAGGTGCGGGTTGATGCGCAGGCAAACCGGTACGTCCTTGTGGTGCAGGCCCCAGTTTTCCAGCATGGGGATGGCGTCTATATTGATTTTAACACCGATTTGTGCGGCCTCCTCAAACTCCGACATGGACGCAAAATTGGGCGTAAACAGGATGTCTTCTGGAGGAAAACCGGCCAAGATACCGAGCTTGACTTCTTCGATGGACACACAATCCAAACCGGCGCCCCAGCTTTTGAACAGACGCATGACGGCTAAGTTGGTCAACGCTTTGCAGGCGTAGTGGATGTGCAGTTTTGGATAGGGAAAAGCCGAGGTGATGCGTCGGTATTGCCGTTCCATGGCGGCTGCGTCGTATACATATAAAGGTGTACCGAATTCGCGGCACAACACCAGCGGATCCAGCCCCCCGTCTAAAACATACTTTCCGTTGATTAACTCCATGTGCTGATTGAATAATGCTGATTTTAAGACAACCGATAAAACCGCAAGATTCCGAAAAAAATAACAGCGCCGTACGCCAAAGATTACCGTTTTTTGCATCTCTTGGTCAACACCCTGTGATTTACCCCGCAACTTGTGGAAGAAAAAGAACTGATCATCCGATTGTTGGAAGAAGACCGTGTTGCCCAAAAGTGGCTGTATGAGCGCTATTCCCCCTTGTTTTTTTCGGTCTGTCGGCGTTACCTGAGCAGCCGGGAAGACGCAGAAGAAGCATTGGGGAGTGGTTTTTTCAAGGTTTTTTCTCAAATAGAAGCCTATCAACAGGCGGGCAGCTTTGAGGGGTGGATGCGGCGCATCATGATCAACGAAGCTTTGATGATGTTGCGCAAACGCCGAAATCTGGTCTTTCCGGGCGATGAAGCCGGCATGCCAGAGCCACAGGACACCTTTAATATTCATGCCGAATTGTCGGCACAGGAAATCATGGCCCTGCTCGACCAACTGCCGCCCGGATACCGCACGGTGTTCAACCTGTACGTGATGGAAGGCTATAAGCACCAGGAAATAGCCGATCTGCTGGGCATCAGCATCAATACCAGCAAGTCTCAACTCATCCTGGCCAAAGAAAAACTGAAAAAACTGCTGACCGCCAAAGGCATCAGTTGGTAAATCCAAAATCCAAAATCCAAAATCCAAAATCCCATGTCTGACCCATTCGATTTTTTCAAACAACAGGAGGCCAAACTGCTGGAGAAGCCTTCTGAGCAGGTTTGGAAAAAGCTGGAGAAACGGCTTGACCAGTTGCCCCGGCGCAGGCCCAAAGTGCGCCGTCGTCGGCCCGAGGTGCGTTTGGGTGTAGTGGCTCTGGTGTTGTTGCTGTTGCTTTTTGCAGCGGTGGTGGTATGGTGGTTTGTGCGGCATATGAGGGGGTAAACCGGGAAGGGCATTTGCCAGTGTCCCACATGAAATACGGCAGTGTGGAACCCCATCTTCTATTCATCCGACAAACTATGCCTATCTTGTGCCGTTTTTGAAGCCCACACCGTATACCATGGCAAAATCCGGCAAGCGACCGAATAACCCTTCTCCCAGACCAAAGCAGGCGACCGGCCCGGTGCCAACCCCGCCAGCCGTCAAATCGACGCCGCGGGCGCAACCGACAGACGCTTTGGAAAGGCCCGGTACCGACAGGTCGTCTGACCAACTGTTTTTTAAAATATTCTGGGGCATTGCCGCAGCCGGGTTATTCCTGATGCTGATGCTTTCTTTGGGCTCGGGGATCAATGCCGACGACAAGTTTCAGGTTGATTACTCCCAAAAACTCCTCAATTATTACGGCACTTTTGGCCAGGATACCACTGCGCTCAACATTCCGGACGGCAACATGCACTTATACGGCGGGTTTTTTGAAGTGGTTTCCGGCGCTGCCAACAAGGCTTTCGGTTTGCGCCCGGAGCACCTTCAATACCACCAGATGCGCCACGGCATCAGCGCCATGCTCGGATGGGGTGCCATCGTGTGTGCAGCGTTGCTGGCACGGCTCATTGCCGGTTGGCAGGCAGGCATATTTACCCTGGTGCTGCTGCTTGCATCCCCGCGCTTTGTGGGCGATTCGCTCATGAATCCCAAAGACATTCCTTTTGCCGCAGGCTATATGATGGCGCTGTACAACATGGCGCGCATGCTCGACGACATGCCCCGGCCCCGCTGGTGGAACATCGTCGGACTGGCTTCCGGTTTGGGCATTGCCCTTGCCATGCGCGCTGGCGGCTTGTTGCCTTTTGCCATCCTGTTTTTGTTTGCCGGCTTGCATTTTATGCTTAAAAACGGCATGTTCTCGGCGTTTTCCAACGGTACACTGCTGCGCCGTTATGCCGTAGTGGTGCTGGGTACGGCTGCTGCTGGTTATGTGTTGGCGCTGCTGTTCTGGCCTTACGCCATGCAAGCCCCTTTGAAAAATCCTTTGGTGGCGCTGTCCAAATTTGCCGATCTGGAAGTCAAAATCCGCGTGTTGTTTGAAGGTCAAAACATCATGTCTGATAAAACCCCGTGGACCTATCCGGTTAAATGGATCATGTACACCATTCCCCTCGCGGTATTGGTCGGGTTTTTCGGCAGTTTGCCCATGATGCCCCGCTTGTTCAGGCAGTACAACCCGCTTTGGATAAGCCTTGCGCTGTTTGGTGCCATATTTCCCGTATTTTATGTGGTGTACAAAAACGCAGTCATTCACGATGGCTGGCGGCACCTTACGTTTGCTTACCCGCCCATGGCGGTGTTGGCGGGCCTTTTCTGGAATGAATTGATTAACCTGTTTTCCGGCAAAAAAGGCCTGCAATACGCTGTTTACGGCGCGTTTGCCCTGCTGATAGCCGATGCGGCGGTATTCATTGCCGCCAATCCGAAGTTTCCGTACGTCTATTTCAACCCCATGGTAGGCGGGGTGAAAGGCGCTTATGGCGAATACGAAACCGACTATTGGGGCGTGAGCGTGCGCCAGGGATTGGAATGGCTCGAACAAGAAAAAGTCTTGTATCCGGGCATGACCGACACGGTTACCATTGCGACCAACATGTATTTCTCGGCCAAACAGCTGACTGCAAAATACGGCCCACACGTAGTGGTGAAATACCTCAAATGGGATAAACGGTGCGATTTGCCCTGGGACTATGCCTTGTATCCCACGCGTTTTATAGACGGTTCTACCTTGCAAAAAGGCAAGTGGCCGCCCGACAACGCTGTCTACACCGTCATGGCGGGCGGCGCGCCGCTGCTGGCGGTGCTCAAAAACAGCAATTTTGCCTGCAACCAGGGCATGGAAGCCTCTAAAAAAGGCGATTGGCCCTCCGCAGTGGCCGCTTTTCAACAAGCCACACAAAGCGTACCCGACGACGACATCGCCTGGGTAAACCTCGCCCAGGCCAGCCTGAACAACAACCAACTGGAAGAAGGCAAGGCCGCCGCTGAAAAAGCGCTCGACATCAGTCCGCACGACGCCCAGGCCAATAACCTCATCGGCCTGTACTGGATCAATAAAGGCGACGCTGCCAAGGCAAAGTCACAGTTTGAACTGGCGCTGAAAAAAGAGTCGAACAACCCCGCAGCTTGGTACTACCTTGCCGTCATTGCCAAAAACACCGGCGACAACCAGACGGCGCTCAACAACCTGAACAAAGCGATTCAACTGGCCCCCAACTTCAAACCCGCTTACGAACTGGCAGCCCAGGTGTATGAAGCAACCGGCAATGCCTCGGCTGCCCAGCAGTACCGTGGGGCGCTTCAGCAAATGCGCTGATTTTGATCGAACACTTTTTTACCACTAAGGCACTAAGAGACACTAAGAAACACTGAGAAAAAAATCATGTCAGAGACAGCAAATCTTTTATTGTTTCTTTGTGCATTCGTGCTACAAGCGCCCCAATCAGTCTAAGTATTTTTAAGTGTTTCATAATGTCTTAGTGTTTCTTAGTGCCTTAGTGGTAAAATACGTGGTAAACCAAACCAAGCAGAATATTGAACTTCAAGCACCTCTTCCCCACTTTTCGCAACCGCTACCTGTTTGTGCAAGATCAATTGCAGCGCTTGTCGAGCCGGCATACATTTGAACGAGCGTTAAACCTGGGTACCGGCGAAGGCGATTATGACCGTATGTTGGCCGGATATGCCCGGGAAGTCATTGGCTGCGATGTGAACGAAGATGACCTGGCGCACGCGCGGCAAATCAACGCAGGCGTCATAAACCTGCGCTATGAAGCGAACGACGCCCTGAACCTCACTTATCCGGATGCGTACTTCGATCTGGTGGTATCTTGCGAGGTCATTGAGCATGTGGGCAAGCCCGAGCGCATGATGGCCGAAATATACCGCGTGCTCAAGCCCGGGGGCATCGTAGTGATGACTTTTCCCAGCCGCGAGTTTCCGTTTACCTACGACCCGATCAACCGAATCGGGCACTGGTTGCATCGGTCAGACAAACCCGAGTACCTGATCCACCAGGGCGCTTATGCCTTTGGGCACGATTACTTAATACCGGCAGTGCCTTTCAAACGTTGGGTGACTGAGTTGGGCTTTGACATACACGCTTTTCACCCCTTAAGCGGCTATATGGTGGGCCTTTTGGAAATGTACTGGACCGGTTGGGTGCAACGCATGTTTAAAAAAAATGCAAAAAACGTAGATGCAGACGAGCGCCAGAAAATCACGCTTCGACCCGACAGCTCAGGGGAGCCGGGATTGGCTAAGCTGACCGATGCGGTACTGTGGGTAGACCGCGAGTTGTTTACCGGGACCCAGTTTTCGGTGGGTAAAGGCGTAGTATTATTCAAGCCGGAGTAATAATCCGCAAGATTTTTTTCTCTAACTCCTTTGACAGAATATAATTGTATTACCATCGCCTGAGCCGTGATGATTTAGAAAAAAACAAGAAAAATTCTATTGTTGTTGAAATTTAATTTTGTTTTTGTCTTCAAAAAATGTTTTCGATCATTTTATAACCGTTCTAAATGACAAGTAAAAAAATGATATTTAGTTAAAAATACGTATTTTCTTTTGAACCCTTTGCCGGGTATTTCGTTTAAGAAATGCTGGAATATCCCAGTAAAGTGTTAAACAATTTTTCTCTATGGAAGCCCTGTTTACTTCCCCCCTGTTTTTAGCCGGTAATCTGGCTGCCAACGATTATGTTGGATTTACGTTTTTCATCGGCTACATGGCCATGTTCGCTGCATCTGTGTTCTTCTTTTTTGAACGCGGCCAGGTTGACGGTAAGTGGAAGACGTCGTTGCTCATCTCGGGTTTGATCACCATGATCGCCGCCGTGCACTATTTCTACATGCGCGGGTATTGGTTGGAGACCCAAACCTCGCCCACACAATTCCGGTACATCGACTGGATCCTGACGGTGCCGCTCATGTGTGTGGAGTTTTACCTCATCCTGAAGGCCTTTGGCGCCAAAATCGGGTTGCTTTGGAAGTTTATCGCTTACTCCCTGGTGATGTTGGTAGCAGGTTATTTGGGCGAAACGGCGTTCCGCAGCAACAGCGTGTTGTGGGGCATCATTTCCACCATCGGCTACGTGGGCATCCTGTATGAAGTGTGGATGGGTTCGGCCCGCAAATTGGCCAACAACTCCAACGACCCACACCTGCAGAGCGCTTTCAGCGCCCTGGCTTGGTTCGTATTGGTTGGTTGGGCCATTTACCCCATCGGTTACATGGCAATTGAAACAGACGGGTGGCTGCGCAACGTCATCTCTGTAAACAACATGGACCTGATCTACAACATCGGCGACGCCGTCAACAAAATCGGCTTCGGTCTGGTGATCTACGGCCTGGCTGTCAAGTCAACGGCTGCACACCACCATGAGGCTTAAACGCCTCCCCATATTTAATCCAGGGTGCATCTACGCTGCCTTGTAGAAACCACCCACATGGCGCCAACTCCAAAAAGAGTTGGCGCTTTTTGTTGGCACATACTTACATTCACGCCATGGCCCCTTACCTTTAGCCGCATAAACCAAGGATAGACCATGGACGGAAAGCTCGAAACCCTTCAACAAAAATTAGCGGAAGCCAAACTCGGCGGCGGCCAAAAAAGAATCGATAACCAACACCAAAAAGGCAAGTTGACCGCCCTGGAACGGGTGCGCCTGTTGATGGACCCCGGCTCCTTTGAAGAAGTGGGTGCCCTGGTTACCCACCGGTGCACCGATTTTGGCATGGCGGATCAACTTTTCCTGGGCGACGGGGTGGTCACCGGCTATGGCACCGTCAATGGGCGTCTGGTATATGTGTTCGCCCAGGACTTTACCGTTTTTGGCGGCTCGCTGTCTGAAACCCATGCCGAAAAAATTTGCAAGATCATGGACCTGGCCATGCGCAATGGTGCTCCGCTCATCGGCCTCAACGACTCCGGCGGCGCCCGCATCCAGGAAGGCGTGAACTCCCTTGGCGGCTATGCCGATATTTTTTACCGAAATGTGCTGGCCTCCGGTGTAGTGCCCCAAATATCGGCCATCATGGGCCCATGTGCAGGCGGCGCGGTATACAGCCCGGCCATGACTGATTTTATCCTCATGGTGGAAGGATCATCTTACATGTTCGTTACCGGCCCCAATGTGGTGAAAACCGTGACCAACGAAGAAGTGAGCAGCGAAGAATTAGGCGGCGCGTCCACCCACGCCACCAAGTCGGGCGTTACGCATCTGGTGGCCGCCAACGACGTAGACTGCATCGAAAAAATCAAGCGCCTGCTCTCCTACATGCCGCAAAACTGCGAAGACACGGTACCTTGTTTGCCTTATGCTTTGGGCGACGAGTACCGAGAGCAACTTCGCCACATTGTGCCGGAAAACCCGAATCAGCCTTATGACATGCGCGATGTGGTGCACGGCATCGTAGACGAGGAATCGTTTATGGAAGTGCAGGAGTCTTATGCCGAAAACATTGTAGTGGGCTTTGCGCGCCTGGCTGGCCGCAGCATCGGCATCATTGCCAATCAGCCCATGCACATGGCTGGAGTGCTGGACGTCAATTCGTCCAAAAAAGCAGCCCGATTTGTGCGTTTTTGCAACTGTTTCAACATTCCGTTGCTCGTGCTGGTGGATGTGCCCGGTTTCCTCCCCGGTACCGACCAGGAGTGGAACGGCATCATCATCAACGGCTCCAAGTTGCTCTTTGCCTTCTCGGAGGCCACCGTGCCGCGTGTAACGGTGATTACCCGAAAAGCGTATGGTGGCGCGTACGATGTGATGAATTCCAAGCACATCGGCGCCGACATGAACTACGCCTGGCCCAGCGCCGAAATAGCCGTCATGGGTGCCAAAGGGGCCTCGGAAATCATTTTCAAACACGAAATTGAGACGGCACCCGATCCGGCAGCCAAACTGCTGGAAAAAGAAAAAGCATACGCCGACACCTTCGCCAACCCTTACCGCGCCGCCGCACGGGGTTACATCGACGAAGTGATTGACCCGGCCGAAACCCGCCGGAAACTCATCAAAGCCTTTGCCATGCTGGAAAACAAAGCCTACTTGCGGCCAAGGAAGAAACACGGCAACATCCCGCTTTGATGTTTTCTGGTACCAAACAGGATAACCCGCCATCATGACACTCGTTTTCGCTACCCACAATGCCCACAAAGCCCGGGAAATCCAGCAAATCCTGGGCACCGGGTTTGAGGTAAAAACCCTGACCGACATCGGTTGTATAGAGGACATACCTGAAACTGCGGATACCCTGGAGGGCAACGCCCTGCTCAAAGCCTGGCATGTAAAAAACCATTATGGGTACGACTGCTTTTCGGAAGATACGGGACTGGAGGTGTACGCCTTGAACGGGGCGCCAGGGGTACACACGGCCCGTTATGCCGGTGAGGAAAAAGACCCTCAGGCCAATATGGCGCTGTTGTTGAACAACCTGGCTTCTGCAGGCAACCGGCATGCGCGTTTTCGCACGGTGATTGCCCTCGTACGCGGAGGCGAGGCGGTGTTGCTCGAAGGCATTTGCGAGGGCCAAATTGCCATAGAACAAAAGGGCACGGGCGGGTTTGGTTACGATCCGATTTTTGTGCCCGATGGCTACGCAGAGACCTTTGCCGAGCTGGGCGAGGAGGTCAAAAACAACATCAGCCACCGCGCTTTGGCCACGCGGAAACTCATAGCGGCCATTGTGGGTTAAGGAACATGAAAACAAAAACTTGCTCCCAAGCGGTTGGACAGCATTTAAAAAAAATGTATTTTTGTACAAAATTAACAGCTATGGAAAAAGAGAAGATTCAATACGATGCTGAAAAATACCCGAATTTCAAGGAGTACCTCTGGTTTAAGGAAAACGAAGAGGAACTGATGAGGCGCTATTACGGGCGGTACATCGTGATTAAGGATGAAAAAGTGATGGGTGATTATGGGTCTTGGCGGTTGGCAAGGCAACAAACCGTGAAAGAACACAAGCCGGGCACGTTCATTATTCATCATTGCATGGAACGAAACCCTCTTTGGGCACCTCGCCTCATTGGGCATAAACTGATTACTGTAGATGGAAAATGAAAATTCCCTAACCGTTTATGCACTCACCGAAGTGCATAAATATATTGCCCCAGCTATTTATTCGGGAGCGGGTGTTTGTTCTCCGGATGAGTTCGTCGAACTTGAAAATGTATCGCCGGATGATTACAGGGTTCGTTGGAAAAAAGCACTTTGGGATACAGGAGCCACTCAATCCTGTATTTCCGACCGCTTAGCGGAAGAATTAGGATTAGAAGTAGATGGCTTTGTTGATGTAGCCACCGCAATGGGCATTGTGCGACTTTCTGTTTATACTATTCATCTGGTTTTACCCAGTCGCCTTGTTTTTAACAGTATTCAAGCTATTGGCTTTACTTATGGTGACGACGATTGCGACCTCATCATCGGCATGGACATCATGACGCAGGGCGACCTGTCGCTCACCAACATGGAAGGGCGCACTGTTTTTTCTTTTCGTATTCCTTCATTGCATGTGGTGGATTTTGAGGCTGAACACAGCAGGTAAAAATCTGACCGCTGGGTGCGTTTCGTAGCAAGCGATGCCCCTTTTGGCTATAAACGCTTTTCTATTTCCGCCCTGAGTTCCTGTTCGAGGTTCTCCGTTTTACCATAGGATACGTATAGTACCTTACCGCTTTTTGCTTCGACAAGTACCAGCACTGGCACGCCTTGCAATCGGAGGGTGTCGAAGTATTTGTGGTCGGTGTCTAAAAGCGTTGGGTAGGCTATCTCCCGGTCTTGAACGAAGTCGGCCAGCCGCAAAAGGTCTTTGTCGTGGCTGTTGATGCCAAACACATGCAGTCCTTTGTTGCCATAGTCGCGGTGCAATTGATTGATCAATGGGATCAACAGATGGCAGTAAAAGCAATTTTTGAACCAGAAATCGTACAAAACCAATCCATCCTTGAATGTATTGGATGCCATAATGCTGCCCGACAGCAGCGGCAGCTCGAAAGGCGGCAGCGTGTCGTTCACTTGGATGGGTACAGCGAGGGCACTGAGCCGTTTGCGGGCCGATTCTACATCTTTCAGGCTGTACCCCGCTTTTAGCAGCGAATCTAAAGGAAACAGGCTACTCATTGTTACTTGTTCTGGAAGGGCCTCAATTGCTGACAGGTGATAATCATCATACTGCACCTTGTGGCCGATAATGGCCCAAACTTCGGCCCTGAGTAGCGCCAGATCAGGCAGTTGGAGCGTGTAGGTCCATTGGGTAGTGCCGGAATCGGGGTCTTTGGACAGTATTTTCATGGGATTGGCGAAAGCTTCGGTGGCTGTAATGCGCAAGTGACCGTCGAGCGTGTCTATGTGTGCCCGGGAGAACCGTTCGATTGGATATGCGGGCAAAGGGGTATTGTTCAAGATGCCTTGGTAGGCGATTGAATGTACGCTCGATTTTTGCAAACGCTTGCGGATGCCGCCCGATTCGCGAACTTGCTCCTGCCAAATGACTTTTTGCTGAAGGTGCGTTTGGTAAAACGCCTGTCCGTCGTATGCGTACAGGATGCCCTCTGAGGGTTGCTCGATGAAAAACAGGCAAAAGCTGTCGGCGAAAGGCTCGTTCCGAAAAAAATAGACCCTCCCGGCATAAGTGGTGGTGTCTGTTTTGTTGATGGACTTCCGGTAGGATTTTACATGGAAAGCGCCCTGGGGGACAGCGGCGAGTTGGTCGGTGACCCTGGCCATGATCTGGGTGGCGGTTTGGGCACCCAGGCAAATGCTGGCAGTGGAGAGGAGCAAGGTAAAAAGCCAATGGAGCATGGGAGGCGTTATTTTGGGTTAAGCACCTCCTGAATCTTTTTTTCAAGGAGGGGCACAATTGATTGATCATAACCGACTTGTCGGGCTAAAAATAACCATTTTAATGGATTATTGAAAGAGAAGATTTGCAATTTTCCCAATGACGGTACGACTACAGCAGGCATCACTCCCGCTGATTATCCCTGACCTTCCGGGCAGTCCTGTTCTTGAAATCCAGTTTATACACCACGATGCGGCGACCCTGCTCAATGCGTATCTTTTTGTAGCCTTGCAAGGATATGGTAAACGGTTTTGTCCAGTTGCCGTCGGTGACGATGATGTTGCCCATGTGGGGGTGCCAGCGCCCTTGTGCGTATTGGTAAACAATAAATCCCGTCATTAAACCTTGACGGCAAATACAAACAAAGTAATTATTATTTATGTTAACATCAAATATTTTCACATGCAAATAAATTCCCATTTCATACCTTAATATTGTATCAAGTATATTTTTTTTCTTAACATTTGCAATTATTAAATAATCAAAACTATCTTTAATTACGGATACCTCATAAGTTCGTTCCCATTTGTGGTATAAAGTATCCTGTCCTGATAAGCCAAAGCATAGAAGGCTAAATACAATGAGTAGAACAATTGTTTTTCTCACGTTACTCTAATGTTATGATGTTTGTGTTTGAAAGATCATTTGTCTGGTGAAGCCAGATTATTTTATAGGGATTTGTGCGAGAGTCTATATGCGTAACAAGCGTTCCGTACCCACTTAGACCTTCATATACCCATGAACTTTCATCGCGACCATTTTAAGGTTTTTACGATGGCGTTTCGGTTGTCCGTCAGGTAGATTCTATAAAAATACACGCCTGAAGGCAATTGGTTGGTTGGATATTCCATCTGGTATGTACCTCTGGAAATGTCGGAGAAAGCATTTACGATTCCCAAATCACGCCCGACCATATCCATCAAATGAATATGGGCTTCGCCCTGGTAGTCGGCCGGTATGGTAAACCGAAGGTTCAGGCGCTCATCGTGCGGATTGGGAAAGGCTTGAATACCCAATTCACCTGTGCCCGGCGTGGTTTCTAAACCCAAAATTTCGGGCGGGTCAATTTTTAAAGCCGATAGGGATACAATCGTATCTATAACTGGTTCCTCCGGTCTTGGGCTTCCAACGTCATTCAATGGCGAGATAGGATCTTGTAAAAGGATATCATTAAGGTTGGAAGCCACATTTGGAAATGGAGCACTATCATACACTTGAGCCCAAAAAACAAAGTCTTCACGGTCATATGAATTTGAAATCTGAATGTTATATTGGTTTAGGTTTATGCATTTACTTCCCTTGTAAACGCCTGTAGAAGCTACAAGGGGTATTTCCATTTCCAGTATCGGAGTTTGTATGGGTCCACCAAACTTATCCTTTAGTTGATACCTTATGTTTACTTGATGTGGCAAATTACTGGAGCGTTGAGATTCTACATGCGCGTCAAAAACAACTTCAAAACAAAATTCGCCATTTTTACAAATAATATAATTGTCCAGGTTAACGCTTAAAGTGGGTGCTTGGGTGGAAATAATATACTCATTGGTTTTGTACTGCTGTGAGCAACCGGTTGATTGGTCTATAACCCTCATATATAAATAAGGATTCTCTGGTGTGGGTATGAATTGACCGTTTTTGGGTATGTTTTGGTTAGGAGGGCTGTTGTAAGTTAGACCGCTGGGCTCGCCACCCTCCCAAAAGACATAAGTATTGGATGAGAGGCCAGTAATAGAATTGTTATTTCCATTCCAAAGCGGTGCACTTTGCCCTTCAATAACGTTTTTGACAACAGTTTTATAACCGGTATGTCGCCACAAATCCATTATGGTTATCGCCTCCGTATCTTCTGCATAACATCCTGTGTCGTGGTTAATATAACGGATTGTGTAATGATATGTGCCTGGTATTTTGGTATGCGGTTCTCCTATTGTCAAGGGGTTGGGGACAGGTCTGATTCTGCCAACCAAATGACTTGGGTGATCGGTACTCCACTCAAGGGACGTTCGAGCCCCGGGTAAAAAGGGATAAGCGGCCGACAAACCAATGGTCTTGCCATAACAAACGTGATCCTGAGCGAGTAATTCCACCGATAGGTCGTTTGCGTATCCGGTAACCACCGTTTCAGCTTCTGTGGTACACCCACTCCGAACATCGGTTACCTGCAATTTGTACGTTATGGTGGTGCCTGCAGGCACTCCGCTTACGACAGGATTAGCTATATTATTGTGATTCAAGTAAGTCATATTGGCCGGATTAGCGGTAGACCAATAATACTTGTACCGACCAGAACCGCCGGAAAGACCATTGCCGTTAGGGCCCAATTGGGTAACGCTCTGGCTTTCGCAGGCACCTGCTGTTGCTGGCAAGGTCAGGGTGAGCGGTGTAGCGTGTACGGTAATTTGATCAGAAAGCACACAGCCCGGAACGGGGTTGCCATGGGGCCCATCCAATGCCTGTACCGTGAGGTTGTACACTTTAGAACCGGAGGGTGGCACCATGAAAGTCGGGAAAGGGTCATCATCTTCTTCGGATTTAAAGTTCAGGTTGCCCGAGGGTGTGCTCCAACTGAACCGGAAATTGCGACCAAAGCCGCCGCCCACAGCTATGTAATCCTCAAAAGTGGTAAATCTGGCCCACGCATCCGGACACCGGTCAATGTCAGACTCCAGCATTAACACGAAAAGTGAAAGGGATATGCTGGTGGTATATGAGGCGGTCTGATTGGCAAAATCGGTAACTTTTAATCGGACGTAAAAGTCATACGCTTCGTCAGGCTGCTGGAAAAATGGTTTTGAAAGATCGAAATTGGGGTGTTCTGCATGCACGTTATCCAACAAATCCAATTCTTGACTTAACGAAAGGTCTAAAACAGTCCATTCATACAGTTTATATTTTTTACGCTCCTCAAAATCGGAAATGCTCGTGCATGGGTTCGCATTGAAATTCTCCGGCATCATCTTCCAAGCGCCGCCTTCGACTGCGGCCGACAATGAAAAATCGCGGCAGGAGCCCTCTACCATCACGGAGGTGATATCCAACTCCGAAGGCTTGATGAATACAGGAGCCCCGTCCGCAGTACAACAAGCATTAACGCCGTTGAATTGAACCTGGCCCCACGGTTTGAGGTGACAAGTGTATTCATCCCAACAAGCATAAGGGTCAATCAAATCCAATACGTAAACACCGTTTTGGTATACAGGCGTCAAGCAAGCGTTATTATTAGGAAATGTGTTGTAAAAACCGCAATCAGGCAAATAAATCTGCCAGGTTGTCGGTGTGCCATGACAATTTGAATTGCCAATTTGCACATAAGCGCTGGAGGGTAAAGGCGAGGTGGCATCATAATCCAAAGTCACCGTTTGTTCATTGGGAACCCCTGAAACTTCGACCCGGCAATTGGGAGGAGGTGGACCACCGGACCCAACAATAACGACATTTGTAACGGCGGTATAGGTGCCCAAAGCATCTTTAACGGTCAAGGTAACGCTGCGGTTCCCGGAAGTACTGTAAGCATGGTGGACCACACCCCCGCCATCGTAATTATCCAGGTAAGTGATCCCATCGCCGAAGTCCCAGTAATAATCAATGGGATATTCCAATTCGCTAAAATTATCTATGTCGGGAAAAAACACGACGGTTTCCCCTATTTGAAAAAAAGCTTTGTTTGGATTTTTGATGATTTCTACATCTGCCCCAACACCGACTTTAAACTCCTTGTACAATATTTCCACGTTGCCCACAGCATCCGTTACAGTCACATAGGCTCTGGTGTTGTTCCCGCCAGTTTCCCCAAACTGGGCCTGTTCAACAGCATCTCCCACAAAATTTGATGACGACCCGTTGCAGTTTTGATTGCAGTTGGTGCAATAGTGGGCCCCCATGTCCCAATCATATTGGTACGGAGGAACACCGCCTACTACCTTTACTTCAAAGGTTGCTGTTTGGCATTCTGCCAATCGTGCCGGTCCCTCCAGAGCACTCCAAAGGGCTGAAGGCGATGCGGCAAAAATAACCACCTCCTTGGTCTCATACGCTTTATCCATGCAATTATCGTCAGTCGTTACGGTAAGTTTTACGATATAAGTGCCCTCATTACCGTAACGGTGCGTGGGATGTTCTTCTGTTGACGTAGCTCCATCGCCAAATTCCCATAAATAGGTGAGTGGCATGGTGGCACATACCTTGCTTTTGAAGACAACCGTGTACCCATCGGGCCCGATGCTGTAATCAAACTTTACGAACGGGAGTTCATCGCATTGGGCGGTGAGCGTGTTCAGCCCAAGAAGAAAGAACGCTATGGAAAGTAAGTGTTGGAACCGAGTTTTCATAAATGGTATCCTTTCATCGGTTCAAATTATTTTTTGTCAAAAAGAAGCTCCCTGTCCCGCATAATCCTCTTCATGGATTTTTTCATCTCCCCCTCCCCGAACGCCGCCGGTGGTCGTGTCAAATAAACCTGCTGGTCGCGTTTGTCAATGAGCAGGCAATTTTTTGAAGGGTCTTTCACCCGGATGTCAACCGGCTCCAGCGCTTTCGCGCCTAATCGGTATACCTTCATGTCGTGGGTGATGATGTGGCAGACGCCCTTGTGATAAAATGACTTGAACGGGCCGGTCAGGGTTGTTTTGTATCTGGATACCCTTTTCCAGCCGGATGGATTTGCTTCTCTTTCTTTTTTCCAGGCTATAGAGTCCTGGGGGGTAAGCAGCCTGTCTGGATTGGGTTTTTCGCGCACGCAATTCCAGACTTCCAACTTGGGATAGTCGTTTACATATATGAGGGTTAACAGTGAATCGTGGTTGACCAATACGTCGAAGTAAATAGGGCCATTAATTCTGTCTCTGGAAAAATCCATATCGAGAAAGTAAGTGCCAAATGGATCAATTTTATCAATTAAATTTACTGTAGACGATAAATACCATCTGTCAAAACCCGAAGGGGCGCATAGTACATTCATATTATACCGCATAAATTCGGCATATAGTTTTCCGGAGCTATCGTCGTATAAAGAGATAAATATACATAAACTGTCAACTACGTCATAAGCCATAGGCTGCCCTTTTATTTTGGCATTAACCGGATACGTCCGATAACGTACAGAACAGAGTTGGGGCTCACTGGTCTTTCTATTAATGATTTTTATATTTATTGAGTCGAAATAAAATATCTTTTCTTGATCAAAAATTATTGATTGCACATGACTTTTGCCAATTTGAGGAAAGGCCTCATTGTGTACTGCCACCAGTAAAGAGAGTAAAATTATTGCAGCCAGTTCAAATTTTTTTGGGCGTGTTGCTTTCATAACTTATATGTTGTTGATCAATGATTTATGCTTACGTAGACCTTTATGTAGTTATTGTTCACATAAAAGGGTGATCCTTTCACATTCTTGTATTCATATCCTTGCGGGTCACCAGGGTAAGAAGGACCGCCGGTGACTTCCCAGGTTTTGATGAAGAAGCCAGTACTTCCATTCGCCTTGACTGCCACATAGTTATTCTCGTTCCTGATCCCGTTTATTTTGAACAGGTCAAGGAACAGCTTAACCCATGCCGTGCATTCTCCGTCCCGGTTAACAGGGCTACCCACAATGTGATCACTTGAACCGGTTTCATTGCAGAGGCGCTCAGGCCGGGTTGGCTTCTATCCAGGTTTTGATGGTGGAGATGAAGCGTTTCATGTCGATAATAAGGGATTCAAGGTCCTCAGTAGTTGGGGTTTGGTTCACTTTATAGTCAGAATTACTTCGGGTCTCGAACGCAGTTTTGAGGTAAGCGCCGATTTCCGGTGAGAAGATGCCTGTTCGGATAAAGTTCTTGTTGAACCAACCGATCAATTGCATGTGTTTTGAAGTTTCGAATTTGTGTAGGAGTCCAAGGGCGAGCACCGCATAGAACATACCGTAATAGATGCGGTTAGCTGCTGCTGCGTAGTTGCCGATTTCAAGGGAAGACTGTGCTTCCTGAATCGTATGCTCTGCCTGCTTGATTCGCAAGAAAACGAGGTGTTTCCGTTCCTCTGGATCAATCATGCGTAGATACCTTGATGGAGTGCCTTGACAAATACGGGTTCGTACCGGGCAGTGGTATGCATCAATTCATACTCCGAGACGACCAAGGTTTGGGTAAAAATATCGTAGTCCAGATCCATTCTGTACATAAGGTCCCAAATGGCATGGTCGAGTTTCCAGTCATGTTCGCCCCGTATAACCACCACAAAATCCCAGTCCGACCACCTGGTCGGCTTGCCCCAAGCCCGGGAACCGAACAGGATGACATCCTTGATCTTGTCGCCGAACTTCGCCGTGAGGCGCTGTTTGGCGGCTTGCAGGATTTTATCGCGTTTTTTCATCAGAAACAACTTGACTTTTTTGCAAAAATACTGAAAAAAGTCCTTCCATGAAAGATTTATTGCCCAAACACACCCTACAGTTTATTCGCCGACTTGAAAATCCGGTTCCAATTGATGCCGTTGGCCAGCGAGCCGTTTTTGGTGCTGAACCAGATAAACAGCGGTTTGCCCACCACGTGGTCAGCGGGTACATATCCCCACACGCGGGAATCCTCGGAGTTGTTGCGGTTGTCGCCCATCATCCAGTAGTAGTCCTGCTTGAACGTGTATGAGGCACTTTCCTGGCCGTTGATGTAGTATTTGCCGTTTTTCGTTTCTAAGGTGTTGTGCTCGAAATCCCGAATGATGCGTTCGTAAAACGGCATGCTTTGCGGGGTAAGGCTGACCGTGGTCCCGGCCTTGGGGATGTATATGGGGCCGTAATCGTCCATGGTCCAGGTACCGTAGTATTTGGGGTCGTTGGGGTATACGTAGCCGGGGTAGGGTGGGCGAGGGGATAGTTTTTCCACCCGCACGTCGGCACCCATGGCTTTTACCTTTTGCACTTGTTGGGCATCGAGGTTAAAACGACCATCTTTGGACGGACCCGCATCTTCGAGGCTGACGCCGAGTTCCTCTAATTTTTTCAGGTTCACCCCGCCTGAAGCCGTACCGACCTGGTAGGTGAATTGCATGTGGGTAGGGTTGACGGCCGGTTCGCCATTGATGTACAGCTGGGTGTTGATGATTTGCAGGCTATCGCCCGGAAGGGCTACACAGCGTTTGATGTAATGGTCTTTTTTATCGATGGGCCGGGTAACCACTTTCATGTTCGGGGCCTGCTTGTCGTACCCGATCCTGCGCCACTGGTAAATGTCGAATGTGCGGCCCGGCAGAATGATGACGCTATCGCCTGCGGGAAAATTGAATACCACAGGCTCATTGTGATCGATGTTTTCAATAGCGGGTAGCCTGTAATACGGCAAACTCGGGTTTTTCAGGTACGATTCGGTTTTCAGCAGCGGCAATTGGTTGTGAATCAATGGAAACTGAATCACCGTGATGGGGGTACGAATGCCGTAATGCGCCTTGCTGACGAAAAGGAAGTCGCCCACCTTTAAAGTGCCTTCCATAGACGACGTGGGAATGACAAACGCTTCTATCAGAAACATGCGGATGAAAGCAGCGGCAAACACGGCGAAAATGATGGCCTCGGCCCATTCGCGTCCTGCCGTTTTTTTGAACGGGTTGTTGGCGTCCAATTTGCGTTGCGCTGCTTTGTCGTTGGTTTTCAACGCTGCGGCATACTCCTCGTGGAAAGCCCTTTCACGGGTGAGTATAGGCCCCTCGTATTTGGCAGCCGGGTTGCGACCGATCAAAAAATACGGAATCGGCGCGTACACCACAGCCATGAAGGCATCCCAAAAGGTGTGTTTGCCAAAAGAACGGGACAGGTCAATGGCCAAGCCCGCAAAAATAAAGATGTTGACCACCGGAAACAAAAGCCAGAGCGCATACCAGGGGCTTCGGCCCACCAACTTGCACCATTCGGCTTCTTTCAGGCCCGGTACCAGAGCCTTCCAGGAGGGTACGCCGGCTTTTTCGAATAATTTCATCATGCTCAGGCTGAGCAGCACGTAAAGTACAATCAGAAAAATAAGTACCGTCATAACAGGAAGCTAAAGGTGGGTAGAGGCCCGGATTTTAGATGGACACAAATGTAACGCAATGACCAATGCCCCAAGCAGGGCTTCGACCGGTTTTGTGTGTGGATCGATAAAAATGCACTATTCTTCTTCCGTGGCCTTCTTTTTTCGGCGCGTTTTGAACAGGTCTACCACCTCTTTGTCGGTCAGGAAACCAAAATCAACGAACTGGGTACTCACAAAACGCTTGATGTCCTGGTAGTCTTTGCCGCGCTTGTCGGTATACCGAAGCAGCAGTTTCTGAATGTACAGCATGGAGCTTTTTTCGACCGACTGGTTGAACTGCTGGTTGTTGAACGTTTTCATGTACAGGCCGAAAATTTTGGTGAGTTCGAAGTAATCGGCGTATTCCGGTTCGCTCAAGCCATTGATCAGGCGTTCGAAATAATGCAGCACCAGATGGCGCAGGCATTCGCTTTCGACGGAGAGGCCCTCGTGGTTATTGTAAAAATCCTGGACGGCCTCTATGGTGTCGGGGTGCACATAACCCATGCCGTGCACCTTGTCGGCAATGCGGTAAAAATCGGACAACCTGTCTTTGTACGTTTTATCGATGCTGCGGCTCATGCGCTCATCTTCTTTGCTGCCGATGTTGATGTCTGACTGGTGCAATTCGGCGAGGAAGCGCAGATACGATTTGTCAAAATTGGGGAAAGAGCGGCGTTCGCGTTCCAGGTGGACTGCGAAATTCTGCTGTTCTTCCGGGTTGCGGTCCATGAAATTGCCATAAATGGCCAGCATTTGGAGGTACTCTGGCGTGCCGTAAAAGTCGGCATTGTCCAAAAATGCAGTGATTTTGTCTTTCAGGCTGCTGTTGTCGCTGCCTACAGCAAAACGTTTGATCAGGAACTGGCGCAAGGCCGAGAAGTTGGCTTTCATTTCACCCAGGGCCTCGGGGAAATCGGCCGAAAAATACAGTTCGTCCCGAAACTGGCGGGCGTAGCGTTCATACAAACCGGCGCGCTCGAGGGGGTCGCGGTAGCGGTCGTTTTTCTGCTGCTGGAAAAAATGGCGCACCCGCTTGTTGTCAATTTGCGCCAGCAGGTTGGTGATCCAGATGTCGCTGCTCAAGGCAAACCCGACCTGTATGGTCTGGCCGATGCGCTTTTTCAACTGGTCAAAATGCACATTGTTGGCAATGGCCAGCAGCACCTCTTTGAAGTGGTCATTGGGCCGTACATAACGGTATTGATCATTGATTTCGCCGCGCAGCACGGCATAACCCAGCACGCGGGGGAGGTACAGGCCTTCAAACAGCGGATCGAGCAAATACCGCTCGTAGGTGGTGAGTTGCAGGGGCGCCTCGGCTGCTATCAGGTTGTGCAATTCGGCCACTTTGGGCTCAAAAGTGGATCGAAATTCTTGATATTGTTCGTCTTCCTCTTCTTCAAGGTATTGGGCTAAAACCGGCGATTCCTGGATGACGGCCGCCAGGTCGTTCAAGCGGTCGTAATAACGTTCGTCTAAAGGCTCCAACATAGCAGTTGTATTGAGTATGTTTATGTTTAAAAAAGACCTGATAAAACCGCCAGGGCTTTATCAGGTCTGTGAATCCAATTACAGGGCGAAGATACGGCTTGTGCGCGTACCGGTGTGTTTATTCTGCTGTTTTTTCAGCCTCTTCCGCAACCACCTCTGGGGCGGCTTCTGCTGCTATTTCAGCGGGTGCTTCTACTGCTGCTTCGGCTTCTGCAACCACTTCAGGGGCTGTCTCCACGGCTTCTTCGGCAGTTTCTGCGCCTTCAATGGCTACTTCCTCTTCCACTGCGGGTGCTTCCACCACCGGTTTGGGTTTCGGTTTGCCGTCTACGGCGATGACAAACTGGCGTTTTTTCTCTTGTACCGACTCCATGTGCTTGTCAATGGATTGGGCCTTGTTTTCTAACCAGGCGTTCAGCTTCACCTCAGCTTGCTCAGCCGTCAACGCGCCTTTGGCAACGCCCTGGTGCAGGTGCTTTTGGTAGTAAACACCCTTGTAGCGCAAAATGGCCCGCACCGTGTCGGTGGGCTGGGCACCGTTCATGATCCACTGGAACGCGAGTTCGCGGTTCAGTTCAATGGTAGCCGGAACAGTAAGGGGGTTGTACGTGCCGATTTTTTCAATAAAACGGCCGTCGCGTGGCGCACGGGCGTCGGCAATAACAATGTGGTAAAAAGGCGCTTGCTTGCGGCCTTTGCGTTGGAGACGCATTTTTACGGGCATGGTAAACGAAAATTGACGGTGAAAACAATACGCAACCGCCCGATTACTTCCTCAAAGTGAACGTCGGGCTTTTCGCGGCCGCAAAGATATAACGGGCAAATTGATTTTGCAAAAAAAATTGCAACAATATGAACAACGCCGCCTCCGCCCGGAACTCATTTTCCCCAAACCCCGTTAAAAGGGGCATGCAACACCTCAAAATCTTCGGAGCTTCCCTTATTGACGACAAAGCCGTCGAGCAAATCAAGCGTTGTGCCACTTCGCCAGACGACCGGCTGACCCTCACCGCCGACGCACACTATGGCTACGGGCACCCGATTGGCGGCGTTGTGGCCTACAAAGACAAAATCAGCTTGTCGGGTGTCGGGTTCGACATTGCCTGTGGCAACAAGGCCTGCCAAACCAACATTCTTGCCGCCGACATTGACGTGGAAAAGGTAATGGACGAAATTTTCCGCCAAATCGGCTTCGGCGTAGGCCGTCCAAACCCCAAACCCATCGACCATCCGGTGTTCGACCACATCGCCAAAGCGGCATTTGAACCTCAACGACGGCTGCTCCAATTGGCCATGGACCAATTAGGCACGGTCGGCTCGGGCAACCATTTTGTCGACCTGTTTGCCGACGAAGCCGGTATGCTGTGGATCGGCGTGCACTTCGGCTCCCGCGGATTTGGCCACAAAACCACCACGGGATTCATCTCCTTGTCCAAAGGAAAAAGTTTCACCGAGCATGTACCGGAAGGCGGCATGGACGCCCCGCCCATCCTTTTTGACGCCGATTCGGCCCTCGGGCAGGCTTACCTCTCAGCCATGCGCCTGGCAGGCGAGTACGCATACGCCGGTCGGGATGTGGTGGTGGATAAAGTGCTCGAAATCCTGGGCGCACAAGCTGCATTTACAGTACACAACCACCACAACTTCTTGTGGGAGGAGACGCATTTTGGCGAAAAATACTACGTCGTTCGCAAGGGCGCCACGCCCGCATTTCCGGATCAATACGGGTTTGTGGGTGCCAACATGGCCGATTCCTCCGTGGTGGTACGGGGGATTGACTCCCAAGAGAGCCAAGAGGGCCTGTACTCTACCGTACACGGCGCCGGACGCGTCATGAGCCGCACACAGGCAGCGGGCAAAAAACGCTGGAAAAACGGACAGGTGGAATACGTGAGCAAAGGCGTGGTCGACTGGCCTGCGGTGAAAAAAGACATCAAAAAGCACAAAAAAGTGGTGTTGCGCGGCGGCGGGCCCGATGAGGCACCCGAATGCTACAAATCACTTGGCGAAGTGCTGTCTTACCACAGCGGTACGATTGACATTGTACACCAACTGCGGCCGATTGGCGTGGCGATGGCGGCTCAGGATATATTTGATCCGTATAAAGATTGACCCGTCGCGGCGACTTCAGTCGCCGAT
>JBMOHO010000010.1:0-26507 GCA_049317805.1 Saprospiraceae bacterium | reverse complement strand
AGGGGTGTAAATTTCACGGGATAGCTATGGCCATTGGATTCATGCAACAACGCCCTCCTGCATAGGTTATTTCATTTGTTGTCCCATTTAACGGGGCATCGCAGGTAAATCGATTACTATGAAAATTAAATACAAATGGTCCATTTGAAAATATACTTAATGGATTTGAATTAATAAGTTCAATTCCGACACGGTTTCTATTAAACGTGGTTTGATAGATGTTTAATTGCGAGAAAGCACCTGCATAAATAGCTAACTCAGCATCTTCTATTTCACTAAAGTTGCTTGTAGATATTCTTGCAAACTGTTCTAATCTAATTCCTTTCCAAAGGCCATTGCAGGCAAAAAGTTTAGAATTATCAATATGTAAAAGTGTAGTAGGCTGGCCTACTACCAAACCTCCTTTAACATTTATGGTTACGTTTGAATTAATTTTTACAATTGATGTTTGAAAAGTAAATGGTCGGTCTACTTCAAAGTCTCCAACAATACATACATTACCCGAAATGGAATTACCAATAAGCGATGATCTTGGGTATTGAGTACCAGCGCCTATTTCAATACTACATGTAAAGTTCGGGTTTTCATCACAAAGAGTTGGCTGCGATTCACCTGAGAAGACAAACTATGTTTCAGGGCAAGAAAAAGTAGCTTCACCTTGTGCTTCAACCTTAGCAATTGGAATTATTGCAGTTCCAAGAAGAGACATCAAACATAATAATGTCGATCCGAAGAAAAAGTTGGGGAAAAATTTAATAGTTTGCATTTTAGAGAGTTTATATTGTGAACAAACGTGAAAAGTGTTTCAATAAAATACTGCCTGAGAAGCTTCCCCCATCTCTAAACCTGTGATGTGCCGATACCAAGGAATAACAATTAGTATCGTTCTGTCTTACGAAGCAAAGGGTGGATGAAACCAGCCCATCTATTGCAAATGATTTTATGGAGGCAAAGCTAAAACTTTATTTTGTGATATTTAAACTTCCATCCAATTTTTTTTCGAGAACCTGATGTATTCTAAATCTCACCACCCCACCCCCACCGTCACCCACACCGACCGGCCTACCCCGTTCACGCCCGAACCGTGCGTGCGGTAGTCTTCATTGAACAAGTTGAGGCCCGACAGGCGCAGCGAAATCATTTTCCAGGTATACGCAGCGTGCACGTTCACCACCCACCAGCCCGGGGTTCCGCCTTTCGGGATGCGGTTGTCGGATCGGTCGCCCGCAGCCAAACGATCCTGCTCGCCCGCCCAGCACAGCTCTGCCGAGGTGATCCATTGTTTGGGTTGGAAGCCCACCCCTACCCTGCCGAACAGGGGCGGAATGCGGCGCAGGGGTTCCTGGCGCGTCCGGTTTTGGCCATAGGTATAGGTCAGTGCGCCATCCACCGTCCATAACGGGTGGAAACGCCAGTTCCAATCGGTTTCAAAGCCCTGAATAAGCGCCTTTTCTACGTTTTCCTTTTGGTACACCGGGTAACCCGAAATGGAATCGCCCGGCGACAATACGCGGCTAATCAGTTGTTCCAGGTTGTTTTGATACCAATAGGCTTCCCAGTGCAAGTTGGTTGAATGGTGTTTGTAGCCTATTTGCGTCTGCAGCGACTGCTCGGGTTCCAGTTCGTAATTGGGCTGTTCGTAGCGGAAATCTACGATGCCGAGCGTACCGAGGTCGTCGATGTTGGGGGCACGGAATCCTGTTTGCGCGCCCACAAACAACGCATGCTCCTCGTGAAAACGCCACAAGGCCGAGGCGTTCCACACCAGCGCCTGCGGGTTCAGCTCCACGTCGCCTGCGTTTTCGTCTGACACGTTGATGGAAAAATGGTTGTAGCGCAGGCCGGCAGCCAACTGCCACTTGGTCCACTGGTATTCGTGCAGGGTAAACACGCCGATGCTGCCCATGGTGGCGCCGTCGGGGTACAGTCCGCGTTGTCCGGTAGCCGTGTTGGTGTTCAGGTCTATGCTGGTGCGGCTGCTGTTCACTTTATCGTGGTAGTATTCTACACCGGTGACGGAGGTCCATCGGGATGTCCAGCGGCTTTCTGCCTGGGCCACGGCCCCGATGCTGCGCACCTTGTCGGTTTCATCGGTTTGTTTGGCGCTGTTGTTTTTGGCCGCGCGGCGTTCCTCTATGGTGTTTTGCAACGAACCTTGCAACAGCCAGTGCGATGCATAAGCCCGTTTGCTTTCGCCTTCGAGCCGCAGGTAATGCAGCGCGCGTTCCTGCAAAGCCATTTCGTTGAAGGCAAAATTTTCCAATTGGACTTTGTGGTACACCGGCACGTCGAGTTGTTGGACGCGCTGGGTCAAAGCGGTCAGCCGCAGCGCAGGCGTTATTTGCCAGGCGGCTTTGAGGTCGTAGTCGTTTTCGGTGTATCCGGTGGGCGACTGGGTACCGGTGGTGTCGTCCCCGACCAGATCGCCAAAATCGCGCAGGGTCAGTCCCGCCCGCAAGGCCAGTTTGGTGCTGGAAAACCCGATTTCGCCACGGCCGGTTTTTTCCATGCCCTGGGTAGCGAATCGGCCAATGGCCTGGCCGTGCCACGACGGGTCATCCGAAAACAACAATACGGGCGTGAAAGCCTGCAGCGTGCCCCCGAGCGCGTCGGTACCGTATTGCACCGAGCCGCCGCCGCGCAGCACCTCTATGCGGTGTAGCCCGAAAGCGTCGATGGTGTTGAAATACTGATTGGGGCCGAATCGGAAAGTGGCGTTGTTGAGGCGCACACCGTCAAGGAGTTGCAGGGTTTGGTTGCCGGTCAGTCCGCGCACAAAGGGCGAGCCGCCGCCGTGGTTCGTTTTTTGGACAAACACGCCGGGGGCGTATTGCAGGGCTTCGGGTGAAGTGCGCGCGTGTTTGACCGACCAGTCGTTTTCGTACACCGCCCCGATGGCTTGCGGGGTGTTCAGGCGGGCCTTGGGTGTGCGGGTAGCGGTAACCAACAAGGTGTTGAGGGTATCGTCAGCTGATACCGAGGTGTCTCTTGCCGTTTGGGCAAACACCATGAAAGGGGCAAGAAGGATCAAAAAGAGAAGGCGCATGTGCTGCAACGTACTTTGGTTACAGCGCTAAGGTATTTTACTGATGCCGGGAAACAGGTCTTTGGTAGATAATTGACTTAAAATTAACGCATCTTAACCTTATCCCTTGATCCCCTCCCCTGGCTGAAGCCAGGGGCCATTGAAGCCAGGGGCCATTGAAGCCAGGGGCCATTGAAGCCAAGGGCTATTATTACGCATTCTAAAATGTAGCCCCGAGTGGGATCGAACCACTATCTGAGGTTCCGGAAACCTCCATTCTATCCGTTGAACTACGGAGCCATGCTTAAAAAAGCGGCGCAAATATACATCTATAAACGCATTTTTACAACTAAGGTGCCTCTTTTTTTACCATTGAGGTACTGATTTTTTACCACTAAGGCACTGTTTTTTTACCACTGAGGCACTAAGAAACACTAAGAAACACTAAGGTAATAAAAACGAGGACATCTCAACTTAGTGTTTCTTAGTGCTTCTTAGTGCCTTAGTGGTAAAAAAAAACCTTAGTGGTAAAAAAAAAACCTTAGTGGTAAAAAAAACCTCAGTGGTAGAAAAATCAGGCAGTCAAACCGACTGCAATGAGCGCAGATTTAATGTCATCGACAGCAACATCAAGGTGTGATGCATCGTACACACATTCGCCGTTTCGGATCACCAGCACCTGTGGCGATTCGTGGTAAACCGAAAAGACCTCAGCCACTGCGTGTGAAACATCCCGATACGCGATCAGGTCAAGGTAATAGCCTTCTAACTCAGTTGGCGCAAAATCCCAATCGTCGTTCAGGCGGTATTGGGCAATGGAACTGATGTTGCAACGGGTGCTGTGCTTAAAAATCAAGCAAGGCACCATAAAGGAGCGTTGCTTGATTTTATCTAACATGCCGACATCTGTCAGCGGAATCCAGTCATTTTTCATTGCTGTAAAACCGTAAACATTGTCGATTGGTTCAGCATTACAGGTCGGTGCCAGGGCAACCGTAACCGCGGTGGCAGGCTTCGAGCATAACGACAGCAATCATGACGGCGAAGACGAGCAATTTTTGCCAGTTTTTCATGTACGAGTGTATTAGTTTAGTTTGACGAGTGGAACAGCAAGAAAACGCTGCGTGTTTTAACATATTGTGGCAAAGCACGTGCCAAGCCCTATATTTGATCGCAAATTTAACCCTGAATAAGCAACACTTCAAAATATTTTACCCAAATTAGGTAAAAATTAACACCTAATCCAAATTTTATTTTGTAAAAATGAAAATTCATTTCATTGCAATTGGCGGCGCGGCCATGCACAATCTTGCCCTGGCCTTGCAAAAACAAGGGCATGTGGTCAGCGGATCAGATGACGAGGTGTACAATCCGGCCCGCGACCGCCTCTCGGCCGCCGGTTTGTTGCCGGAGCAAACGGGCTGGTTTCCGGATAAGGTGTACAGCGGGCTGGACGTCGTGGTGCTCGGTATGCATGCCCGGGCCGACAACCCCGAACTCCTCGCGGCCCTGTCCATGCGCTTGCCCGTGGTGTCGTACCCCGAGTTTGTGTACCAGCAGTCCGTACACAAACAACGGCTTGTGGTGGTGGGCAGCCACGGCAAAACCACCACCACCGCCATGGTCATGCACGCGCTGCGCCTTCAGGGCATTGATTTCGATTACTTAGTGGGTGCCCAGTTAGACGGGTTTGACCACATGGCCTCTCTGAGCGGTGCCCCATTGCTGGTGGTGGAGGGCGACGAGTACCTGTCGTCGCCCCTTGACCCGCTCCCCAAAATGGTGCACTACCGGCCCCACGCCGCCGCCCTCACCGGCATCGCCTGGGATCACGTCAATGTATTTCCGGACATGAGCGCTTACCTGGCTGCATTTGGCGGACTGCTGACGGCCATGGAGCCGGGTGCCACGTTGTACTGGCCGCAAGGGGACGCGCATTTTCCGGAGGTGTTGTCCAGCTATGGCACCGCAACGCTCAGCACCGTTCCTTTTGAAGCCTACCCGGCGCGTGTGGTGCATGGCATCACCGAGGTGCTTCGCCCGGGAGCAGAGGCGCTGCCCTTGCGCATTTTCGGCGCGCACAACCTGCTGAATGCGCGCGCCGCGTCGTTGTTGTGCGCAGAAGCCGGGGTATCGGAGGACGCTTTTTTGCAGGCCCTTGGCACGTTTACGGGTGCGGGAAAGCGACTGCAACGCCTGGGTGAAACGCACGACCGGGCGGTGTGGCTCGATTTTGCGCATGCCCCCTCCAAAGTGCGGGCTACCACGCAGGCCGTTCGGGCGCAGTATCCGGAGCGACGGCTGGTGGCCGGTGTAGAGTTGCACACGTACAGCAGCCTGAACCGCGCATTTTTGCCTGAATACCGGGGAGCGCTCGCCGACGCCCACGAGGCATTTGTGTTTTTCAGTCCGCACACGCTCTCCATGAAAAAGATGCCGCCATTGGACGAAGATTTCATCCGCCAGTGTTTCGGGCATCCGCAACTGAAGGTGTTTACCCAAACAGAAGCCCTTGACGCGTGGCTAACAACACAGGATTGGGCCAACACCAACCTGCTGCTCATGTCTTCCGGTACTTTTGGCGGCTGGGACGCGGTAACACAAGCGCCCGATTTGATGGGCATAACGCCGAAGCCACATTAAACGATTGTTAAATCAGCTAACATAACCATTCCTTCACATTCATGTGGCCTTCAACGTCTAATTTTACACCGGATAAAAACCCACAACCAGGTGATTTACAAGATTAAACTTAAAAACTACGACGCCCATGTGCTGTTAGACGACCATGTATATGAATGGTTGAGTACAGATCCGTATTTCGCAGAGGTGTCGTTATTAGACAACCTGCGCCTGCACTCCAGCGGTTGTGCCGTGTTTCAGAAAACCTGGAAAAAAGCCGGGCCGGAAGGCGGATACAAGACGGAGACCATCTACCTGCACAAGTTGATTGCCGAAAAATTCCTGTCGGATCAACGCGATGAGTCCAAAAAACTGGTTGGCGCTGTCAACGGCGACAAACTCGACTGTCGGCTTGAAAACCTCTTATACCGCTCCCGTTCTGTGGCCAGCCGCCAGCGCAAAACCAGCAGCCATACGGGCTACACCGGCGTGTACCAGGAGCACAACCGTTACCGCTCGGTGATATCTGTCGAGGGCAAACTCATCCACATTGGCATGTTCGACACCGCCGAGGAAGCAGCGGCAGCGTACAACAAGCTGTCGAAAGAAATTTACGGAGAAGAAGGAAAGGTGAATAAAGTGAAGTGATGGGGCCTCCGCCACTGAACCGCCACTTTTGGGTGTAAAGCTCTGTGACAAGCAGGCCTTTTCATTTTGCCATTTTTTCTATAGTCAGTCCTTGTACAATGATGCTAAACAACACGCAGAAATACGTTGCAATCAACACGATGTTTTTGGTTTCGCTATCCGGCAACGACAGTACCAAAGCCAATGAAAGTCCTCCACGCAAACCACCCCAGATAATAATTTTGGCTTCTTTGCTTGTCAGGTTTAGGAGTTTTGGAAATGCAAAGTGTGGTAAACAAACAATAATAACCCTCGAAAGCAAAACAATAAAAATAGATACCAGGCCTACGAAAATATATTTGGATTTGAATTCGATCACAATGATGACAAAAGAAATTAAGATGAATAAAATAGCATTTAAAACGACATCCAACAACTCCCAAAACTTATGTACATATCCCAGTGTCTTATCGCTCATGGCAATTTCTTGTCTAAAATTACCAACCATTAAGCCCATAACAACCATTGCCAATGGCCCTGAAATATGTAAGAAATTACAAAAGGTATAGCCTGCCATAACAAAAGCCAGCGTCAGCAATACTTCCGTTTCGTAGTGGTCAATAGATTTTAACAAAATATGCAAACAGTACCCAAAAACAAGTCCCATAAGAATACCCCCTACTGCTTCCTGTAGAAACAACCATCCGAAATGAGCTAAACTAAACGCCCCCGAATTCAACGTTTCCAACAAGGCCATAAAAACGACTACGCCAACCCCGTCATTGAATAAACTTTCTCCCACTATGATGTATTCTGTCCTTTTAGGCACATTGGCTTTGGCTAAAATACCCAAAACAGCGATGGGGTCTGTAGGCGAAATCAACGCTCCAAAAATGAGGCAATAAATAAAATCAACCTGCAACTGAAATAGTTGTGTAACCCCGTAAAACAAACCGGCAATAATCAGCGTAGAAAGCAAAACGCCCCCCAATGCAAATGTCGCAATAGGTCTTATTTGCTGTTTCAGATTGCCCCAGCTCGTGTGCAATGCGCCTGCAAACAACAAAAAACCCAGGAGTACATCAAGGATTATTTTGTCAATTTGATACAACTCAAAGTATTCCTTTATTTCTTTCGAGGGGACAATCAACCAAAATTTAGAACTGATAACCACAACCGATAAAATGGTTGAAATCACAAAAAGTCCAATCACAAAAGGCAGTTTTAAAAACCGCTGATTGACGTATGCAAATCCTGCTGAAAGGGAAATTAATACCGTGAGTGCCCAGTAAAAATTCATCTGATTTTTGTTGACTTTTTTGGTGAGTCCAATTCGTGGCAAAAGTAGACAAGCTTCGTGAAACAAATGATACGCCAAACCCCAAAATGGGGCGCAAATCAAATTGTCTCTTTTGCAACGCCAGAAAGGATGTTTTTAGACAGGATAGACACGATCTGCGGGATCAACAAGATTTTTTTGAGCATGTACGTTTATATCCTGTCAATCCTTATAATCCTGTAGTTTTGTGTCCCATGTAAGTCTTTTATACAAATATTTTTCATGTCAGCAGTTGCTCAAAAAAGCCGCCAATTTGTTTATTTCTATCTACAAAATGAATCTCCAAAATCCATTCTCTTTTGCATCCGTTTGCATCGGGTAAAAACATGTCGTTTGGGTTTTCGGGGTGAACATAGAGCCCATAATCATTTGGGTCTAATCTTTCGTGGGGAAAATGCCCGATAAGATGCCCGCCGAGTTGCCCACCATACGTATAGCCGTATGTCTTTGCCAATTCAACGATGTAGTGCCAAAATGCTGCACCCGTAAGGCTTGTTTGCTTGTCAAACCAATCTTTGGCTTCATGCCAGGCCAATTCAATATCCTTTTTTAGTTTGTGCTTGGCGGGGTCATTGCCAATAACGTACGTTCGCCCGAAATCTGCTTCCCATTCTTCGAGGATGGGCCCAAAATCCAGGAACAAAATATCGTCGTCCTGTATGGTTAAGTTCGGTGGATTTTCATCATAAGGCACCAATGTGTTTATGCCGCTTCTGACAATTCGCTTGTGCCAATACTTTTTTATTCCATAAAGCTCATCGGCCAATGTAAAAATGTCTTCATTCAGTTCTTTTTCCGATTTGCCGGGTTGTATCAGTTGCCGTTCTTCAATGGCATTGAATAATTGCTGAGCTATGTTTTCTGCCTCTATTAGCTTTGATTTTACGTCAATCATTTTTATTTTTTTTTGTCAATTCGTTTCCTGTTTGTGGTGGGTATACTCCCTAATAATCCTCAAAATAAACCCGGGCATTTCTGTTCACATTCCGTTGCATTTGCGTGGCGTCCTGGTAGTTGTCGCCATCGTACTGTTCTCCTGCATTGCGCGCATACAGGTCGCGCTCCCAGCGCGGATTGCTGATTTCGCCGCGGGCTGTGGAGTGCAGGGTGATGAAGTCATCGCCTGCCAGACTGGGGTTGTAAAACAGAAACTTGACGTTGCGCTGGTTGGTCACCGGAAAATTGTAATAAATCCAGATTTCATAAGGCGGTGCGCTGGGCTCATCGTCCACCCGCACCACATCGTCGGGTTTGCCATAGCGCAAAAACATGCGGCCGCGGTCGGTTTCAAACCCGAAGCGAAATCCGCTGCGAAACTTTTTATCCACAGCAGCGGCCACTTCCATGTACTTGTTGTACGCGCCCTCGGGGTCGTTGCCGTCCACCCGAACAAAGTGGCGAAACAGGAAAAAACGCATAGCCTTGGGGTCGTTGTTTTTCAGGATGGTTTGCAGCATTTCCGGTTCATCGCCCAGGCGCACTAAGGGCGATATGGCCCGCAAGGCGTAGCGCAACTCCTCCTCATTGAGCTTTTGCACAAACTCTTTTTCGACCATCTCTCCGGTGATCGACTTGTCGTCTATGTTCAGCAGCGGGTTGCTGCGCTGGAAGGCAATTTGCCGGGTGGCCAGCACCTCGTTGGCGTTGTTGCGCACCTCCACCGTGAGGCGGTAGTTGCCGCTGTTCATGGTTTTGATGTCCATTTGCACCAGCACGGCGTCTATGGGCGAAGGGGCCTTGCGCTGGTTGCCCGAGCCCCAGAGTTTGGTTTGTCCTTTGGGCAGCTCCTCTTCCACCACATAACGCACCATGTAGTTTTGATCCTGAATGGCCTTGTTCGAATGGTAAATTTCGGCGTAAAAAACCAATAGCTGTGCACCGCGGTCGTAAAAACGAAACGGCAGCGGCTCCATGTAAAATCCGTTGCGGTGAAAAGTAGACTCCCCGTTGTCCGGATAAAACTGGCGCAACAACTGCACCTCGCTCAGGTAAACCGACGAGCCGATGTTCACCTCAAACACCCTGTTCATGAACTGGATGTTGTTCGCATTATTCAGGTCTTTGAGCTGCACCTCCAAATTGTACCTGCCCGCCGCCACGTTGAACCGCTTGATGTCGATCAGCGATTTAGGCCCGTTCACCGGTTTGCCTATCAACTGGTATTTTTCGTAGTTGTACACATCTTCTGTGCCCTCCGCCCGCAATATCATGATCACTTCTACGCTTGCCGTGCTCAACAGGCTGTCCACCGGCACGTGCCGAATGGAGTTGCCCTCTATTTCCAGGCAAATTTCCACGTATGGTTTATCGGGTGTGGCGTACACCGTGGTGGTCAGGGCAGCGTCTAGGGCAAACAAGCGCGCAGCGACGCCGACGCAAACAAAAACCAAACAAATGCGCAACAATGGTCTCATGTGTGTAAAACAGTTTAATCAGGCTATAAATATCGGGCATTTATGCCAATAAAAAAAGAAAAAGGTTGTACTGCATGGCGCATCAGCCGCCAAACAGCCAGCTCAAGGTGTTTTTATGGAAAATTTTCTCCCGCGTTTGCTCCGGAAGCAACATGTGTTCAATGAATTTGCCAATTTCCAGATCGCCCAACGGAAATGGATAATCGGAGCCAAGGCAAACTTTATCTTCTCCAATCGTGTCCAAAATGTAGCGCAACAAAGCCGGATCGTGCGTGGCAGAATCCACCCAAAAACGACCCAGGTAATGCCTCGGGTTCACCGGGTTGTCCACCGCCACCAGATCGGGTCGACAGTTGAACCCGTGCTCCACCCGCCCAATGGTGGGGATAAACGATCCGCCGGCATGCGCAAAACAAAAGCGCAACTTGGGCAACCGCTCCATCACGCCACCAAAAATCAGGGAACAAATGGCCCGACTCGTTTCGGCCGGCATGCCCACCAGCCAGGGAAGCCAGTATTTGCGCATGTCGTCCTGACCCATCATGTCCCACGGATGCACCAGTACCGCCATGTCTAAGGCGTTGCAGGCTTCAAAAATGGGAAAAAATTCGGGCTCATTCAGGTTCTTTTGATTGACGTTGGAGCCAATCTGCACACCCGCAAAACCCAGCACCTTCAGGCGTTCCAGTTCCTGAACGGCCAGCGCGGTATCCTGCATCGGTATGGTACCCAAACCGATGTAATGTTCCGGATAATCGTCGACCACCCCCGCAATGTGGTCGTTCAAAAACATCGACAACTCCAGGCAATCCTGCGCCTTGGCCCAGTAACTAAACATGACCGGAATGGTGCACACCACTTGCACCGGCGTGCGGTGGCGGGCGTACTCTTCGATTCGAACCTCCGGATCCCAGCAGTTTTGTTCTATTTCCCGAAAAAACACGTTCCCCTTCATCATCCGTGCAAAACCCGGGCGGTGGTGCTCCAAATGGATGAAATCGCCATACCCAAACTGGTCCGCAAAATTGGGGAGTTGCTTGGGCAGGATGTGGGTGTGCATGTCAATCTTCATATTTCGGATTTCGGATTTGCGATTTCGGATTTGCGATTTCGGATTCAGGATTTGACAAAGGTACCTGTTTGGGTGGTTTTGGCGTCCTGGAGGCGGTAAAAATATACACCGGCAGGCCATGCTTCCAGTTCTATGCGGAGGCTGTGTTCTGCAGAAGCCTTTGCAGCGTTTTTATACATGGCGTCTCCCAATGCGTTAAAAATGTCCAACTGCAAGGTGCCTTGAGTGCCATTGACCAGAAAAGTGGTGGCAGATTGGGCCGGATTGGGCGCTACTTGTACACGGAAGGCCGGCGCGGCCTCCTGCACGGCCACCACCTGTTGGGCGCGCAGCACGGCCGCCAGGGCATCCACGATGCCAAATCCGTAGGTATTGTTCGGATAATCGTCGGCGTTGTTGTCAAAACAGTTGGGTCCGTCAAATTTTGGCCGGGCCGTTTCTTCAATGATGGTTTCCAACAGCTCCACCTCTCCGGCCAGTTCAGGTGCGGCGCTCAGCACCAGCGCCACCAGGCCAACCACGTGGGGCCCTGCCATGCTGGTGCCCGAAAAGCTGTCGTATCCGCCGTTGGGCACACTGGAACGCACATCGGTTCCCGGGGCCGATACATTGGGTTTTACCCTGAAACTGGAATCGATGGTGATGGGGCCCCGGCTGCTGAAGCCCGATATGGTGTCGTTTATTTTGATGGAACCCACGCTGAAACTCTCTTCAAAATAAGCCGGTGGGATGTTTGCCGTGACGCAACCCGAACCGAAATTGCCGTTGCTCACCACCACAAAAACCCCGGACGCCTTGAGATTCACCACTGCCAGCCGCAGCAGATCGTTTACACCCACATCGGTGCAGCCTTCGTCATCGGAGCAGTACCACGAGTTGTTGATCACCTGGGGTGCCCGATCGGGTTTGGGGTTGTTGCCCTCCACGTCGGTGGGTGCCAAAAAAAACTCAAAACAGTTCAGGTAGGTAGACGGACGCCCCCAGTTGCGTTCCATGTTGCGGCAGCCGATCCATTGGGCACCGGGTGCCACGCCAACCTGGTTGCCCAAGCCGTCGTCGCCCGCCATGGTGCCCATGGTGTGGGTGCCGTGGCTGCCGTCGTCGCAGGGCTGCTGACTCCGAAAGCCACAGGGATTGAGGGAGTCGGCGTTCAACGGACTCTTGTCGAACACGCCGTCGAACCAGTTGTACGCGTGGTTGGCCGTGCCGGTGAGGGTATCCCAGCCCCGGTAATGTGGTTGCAGCGCCGGATGCACCCAGTAGTAGCCGGTGTCGGCACCGCCCACGGTAATGCCTTGTCCGGTATAGCCCATGGCCCACACACTGGGCGCATTGATGCGGGCTATGCCCCATTCCACGGCGTTTCGGTTCGTGGCGGCATTGGGCGTTTCGGTGGGCAGCAGGTCGAGTTCAATCCAGGGGTCGGGCGACAAACGGGCCACTTCCGGAAGGGCCGCCAGGGCTTGAGCGAGCGCGGCGTCGGCCTCTTTCACGGCGATGGCATTCACCACAAACAGGCTGTTGGCGGCGGCATTGTGCTGGCGAAGGATGTGCAAGGCTTTGGATTGGGTCGACTGGGCGGTCTGCTGCAATTTGTCGAAAACCCATTGCGCTTTTTCATTTTTACCCCGCACATAGCGGGCATCGGCCACGTCGGCCTGTTGTTGAAATACCACCAAAAGGTCGATGGTGCTGTTGCGGTCAAATGCAGCCAGCAGTTCGGGCGCGGTTTTGGCGCGCCAGTTGTCGGTTTGGGCCAGTACCGGCACAGATAAAAGGAGGAACAATAAAACCCTCATGGTTGGTTGTTGTGTTGAGCAGTTCATGTGCAGTGAAAAACACCAGATGGAAATGGTTTGGTAGCCGAAAGGTCGACAAAAAGCCCCGTTGAAAACGACATGATGGTGGACAAAATGAGCAAAGTTGTATCTTTCCGACAAAATTGTATTTTTCCCATAAACGCAACACATGAAAATCGCCATCGGTTCTGATCACGCCGGGTTTGAATACAAAGAAGGGCTTGTCACCCTGCTCCAGCAGCAGGGCCACATGGTGCAGGATTTTGGTACCCATTCCATCGAGTCGGTGGATTACCCGGATTTTGCCCACCTGGTGGCCGAAGCAGTGGAAAAAGGCCATGCCGACCGCGGCATCGTCATTTGCGGCAGCGGCAACGGCGTGGCCATCACCGCCAACAAACATCAGGGCATCCGCTGCGCCCTGTGCTGGACCGAAGAGCTGGCTGCCCTGGCCAGACAGCACAACGACGCCAACGTCATCGCCCTTCCCGCCCGTTTTGTGCCCGAAATACTGGCACAAGCTATGGTGCGCATTTTCATCAACACCGAATTTGAAGGCGGTCGCCACGAACGGCGCGTCGGCAAAATTGCCTGTTGATGGCCCCGGCCACCATACTCATCATCGACGACGAGGTGAGCCTGCGCGGCTTGCTCGCCCGCATCCTCCGCCTCGAAGGGTTTACCGTACAGGAGGCCGGCACCCTGCGCGACGGCAAACGCCTGCTCACTGAACACAAACCCCAGGTGGTGCTCTGCGACGTCAAACTCCCCGACGGCAATGGCGTAGACGCCGTTGCCGGGCTCCTGCAGCTCTCCCCTTACACCGATGTGGTGCTCCTCACCGCCTACGGCAACATCCCCGACGGCATCCGGGCCATTCAAAACGGCGCGTTTGATTACATCGTCAAGGGCGACGACAACGACCGCATCATTCCGCTCATCAACCGGGCGCTGGAAAAACAAAGCCTGCAATTGCGCATCCGCCAACTGGAACGCGGACACGGCAAATACCACACATTCGATCAAATAGTGGGACAATCCGCGTGCCTGCAAGCCAGCATTGCCCTGGCCCGCCGGGTGGCCCCCACAGACGCCACGGTGCTGCTCACAGGCGAAACCGGCACGGGTAAAGAGGTGTTTGCACAGGCCGTCCATGCGGCTTCAACGCGCGCTGGCGGACCGTTTGTGGCCGTCAATTGCAGCACTTTTGGGCGCGAACTCCTCGAAAGTGAACTCTTTGGCCACCGCGCCGGCGCGTTTACCGGTGCCCACAAAGACCAAAAAGGCCTGCTGGAAGAAGCCCAGCACGGCACGTTGTTTCTCGATGAAATTGGCGAAATGGCACCCGAACTCCAGGCCAAACTCCTGCGCGTGCTCGAAACCGGCGAATACCTGCGTGTTGGCGATACGCGGCCCCTCCACGCCGACGTGCGCTTCATCGCTGCCACCCACCGCACCCTGCTGGAGGAAGTTTCGAAAGGCCATTTCCGCGACGATTTGTACTACCGATTGTCGGTGTTTGAAATCCGCTTGCCCGCCCTGCGCGAACGGCCAGACGACATTCCCGCTCTGGCCCGCCATTTTGCCGCCTTAGCCGCTGAAAAGCTCAACCGCAGCCGTATACCCACCCTGAGCGAGGCCTTCGTCGATCAACTCCTCCACTACCCCTGGAAAGGAAACCTGCGCGAACTGCGCAACGTCATCGAACGGGCGGTCATCCTCGCCGACGATGAACTGACGCCCGCCGTGTTGCCCGCCGACCTGAACCAACCTTCGTCTATTGACGTCAACTGGGACTTGTCGGCCCTCGAACGAAACGCCATCCTGCGCGCGCTGGAACACACCGGCCACAACAAGGCCGAAACCGCCCGGCTGCTGGGTATTGCACCTGCTACGCTGTATCGGAAACTGAAGGAGTATGGGTTGGGGTGAGCTAAACACTTCCCCTTTGAACGGAACGCGGATACACTCATTTTGACACATCCCATTTCTCAAAATGAAACACTTTTGGGTTACATATTGAATATTAATTTTAACTTATATTAAGTATAAAATACTACAAAACAATTATTTATAAAATTAAATTGTTCGTTTATCTACAATGGCATGCGCTTGGCAAAAGGTCAGTGTCTAAAACAACAATACCATGCTCACCCTATTGCTTGTACTCGCCGGAACAGCCTTGTTCGGCCTGTTTTTCAAAACCATCGATTTCTTCGAAAAAATCTGAACACCCATGAACGCCCTGTTCCTCCTTTGCCTCGCGGTTTTCGCTTACCTCGTGTACGTGCTCATCAAACCCGAACAATTTTAAACACCCTCCCTTATGCAATCTGAAATTTTTGGCGTGGTGGCCATTTTTTTAGTCACCATCCTCCTGGCCCTGCCCCTTGGCCGCTACGTGGCCCGGGTGTACGGCGGTGAACGCACCTTCCTCGATCCGGTTTTCGGCCCCCTGGAACGCCTGTTTTTCCGACTCAGCGGCATCAATCCTTTGCAGGAAATGACCTGGCAACAGCACATGAAGGCCATGCTCACCATCAACTTCGTGTGGTTCCTGTTTGCCATGTTCATCCTCATGAACCAGGGCTGGCTGCCGTTTAACCCGGATGGCAACCCCTCCATGTCGCCCGATCTGGCGTTCAACACGGCCATTTCGTTTATGGTCAACTGCAACTTGCAGCACTATTCCGGCGAATCGGGCATGAGTTACCTCGGCCAGATCGCCTGCCTGATGTTCCTCCAGTTTGTGAGCGCCGCTACCGGCATGGCGGCCGCCGCGGTGGTATACCACGCCCTCCGGCCGACGCAATCGGTTTCTCTGGGCAATTTTTACAACTTCTTAGTCAAAGGCTGCACGCGCATCCTGTTGCCCATTTCGTTGGTATTTGCCGTATTTTTTGTGTTCCGGGGCATGCCGGCCACCACAGAAGGCAAAGGCGACATGATCACGCTGGAAGGCGACACCGTACAAGTTAGCCGCGGACTGGTCGCCCCTTTTGTGGCCATTAAACACCTCGGCACCAACGGCGGCGGCTACTACGGCGCCAACTCGGCCCACCCGCTGGAAAACCCCGACTACTGGACCAACCAGGCAGAGCTGTTTCTTCAATTCATCCTCCCGCTGGCCATGTTGTTCGGGTTGGGCTTTTTCCTCAAGCGGCCCAAACTGTCCTGGTCCATTTTCGGAGTCATGACGGTGGGCTTTTTGCTCCTCGTCATCCCCAACATGTTTTTCGAAATCCAGGGCAACCCCGCCATCCATGCCATGGGCATCCAGCAGGCTGCCGGTGCCATGGAAGGCAAGGAAGTGCGCCTCGGTGCGGCCTCGGCGGGCTACTGGAGCATCCTCACCACGGTGATCTCCACCGGTTCGGTCAATGCGATGCACGACAGCACCATGCCCCTTTCCGGCATGAACGAACTGCTGGCCATGATGGTCAATGCGTTCTACGGCGGTTGCGGCGTGGGCATCCTCAACTACTTCATTTTCCTGATCATCGCAGTATTCATTGCCGGACTCATGGTGGGCCGAACGCCTGAGTTCCTGGGCAAAAAGATTGAAGCCAAAGAAGTAAAAATAGCCATGCTGACCGCCCTGCTGAGTCCGCTGCTCGTCATGGGCGGCACGGCCATAGCGGCTTGGCTTATTGCCCGCGACCCCTCCATCGCCTGGCTCAACAACCCGGGTTTTCACGGCTTTTCAGAAATGCTGTATGAGTTTACCTCGTCTAATGCCAACAACGGCTCCGGTTTTGAAGGGTTGGGCGACAACACGCCCTTTTGGAACATCGCCACGGGTGTCGTGCTCATTCTCAGCCGGTTCATTCCCATCATTGGCCCGGTGGCCATCGCCGGTTCCATGGCCGGCAAAAAATACATTCCGCAGAGTGCCGGCACCCTGCAAACCGATACGTTCACGTTTGGCGTCATGGTTTTCTCGGTCATCGTCATCATCACGGCACTTTCTTTCTTCCCTGCTTTGGCCCTTGGGCCTATTGCGGAATATTTCTCCATGTAAAAACCGCTGCTTGTTATGAAACAAACACAAACCAACGGGTTGTTCCAACCCGATCTGATACGCGCGGCAATGTGGCAGTCGGTGGTCAAACTGAATCCGCGCCAGATGTTCCGCAATCCGGTGATGTTTACCGTGGAAATCGGCACCGCAGTCATGCTCATCGTCACCCTCCTGTCTGCGTTTGGCGTGGGCGACCGCGCCGTGATGGGCAACCCAGGCTACAATCTTGTCATTTTCCTGCTGCTGCTGCTCACCCTGCTGTTCGCCAACTTCGCCGAAGCCTTTGCAGAAGCGCGCGGAAAAGCCCAGGCCGACAGCCTCCGCAAAACAAGGAAGGACACACCAGCCAAAAAACTGCTGGCCAACGGCAGCATCGAAACCGCGTTCTCGTCGGCGCTGGTGCGGGGCGACCGCTTCGTGTGTGAAGCCGGCGACCTCATCCCCACCGACGGCGAAATTGTGGAGGGATTAGCCAGCATTGACGAAAGCGCCATCACCGGCGAATCCGCACCCGTGATCCGCGAAGCCGGAGGCGACCGCTCCAGCGTGACCGGCGGCACCAAAGTGCTGTCGGACCGCATCGTAGTGGAAGTCACAGCCCAGCCTGGCGAAAGCTTTTTGGACAAAATGATCGCCCTCGTAGAAGGCGCCAAACGCCAGAAAACGCCCAACGAAATCGCACTCACCATTCTGTTGGCTGGTTTTACCCTCGTTTTCGTCATCGTATGCGTCACGCTCAAACCCTTTGCCGATTACGCCCAGACGCCCATTTCCATCGCCGCTTACGTGTCGCTGTTTGTGTGCCTAATCCCCACCACCATCGGCGGACTGCTCTCCGCCATCGGCATCGCTGGCATGGACCGCGCCTTGCGGGCCAACGTGATCACCAAGTCCGGTAAAGCCGTGGAAACAGCGGGCGACATAGACACCCTGCTGCTCGACAAAACCGGCACCATCACCATTGGAAACCGCAAAGCGACGCATTTTTACCCGGCCAAATCCACCGAGGAAAACCGGCTCATCGAAACCGCCGCACTCAGTTCTATGGCCGATGACACCCCCGAGGGCAAGTCGATCATCGAACTGGCGGGCATCTCCACTGCCCAGTTCAACACGACCGGTGCCAAATTCATCAAATTCACCGCTGAAACACGCAGCAGTGGCATCGATCTGGCCGACGGGCGCAGCATCCGCAAAGGTGCAGTGGACGCCATCAAAAACATGGTCGTCAAAGCCGGAAACGCCTTCCCCGAGGAACTTGACCAATTTGTCAGCAACATTTCCAACAATGGCGGAACACCGCTCGTGGTGGCCGAAAACGGCAAAGCCCTGGGCGTCATTGAGTTGCAAGACATCATCAAGCCCGGCATCTCCGAGCGATTCGACCGCCTGCGCCGCATGGGCGTGAAAACCGTGATGGTGACTGGCGACAACCCGCTGACCGCCAAATTCATTGCCGCAAAAGCCGGTGTCGACGATTTCATTGCCGAAGCCAAGCCGGAAGACAAACTCCAGTACATCCGCGACGAACAGCAGCGCGGCAAATTGGTGGCCATGATGGGCGACGGCACCAACGACGCGCCCGCCCTGGCGCAAGCCGACGTGGGTGTGGCCATGAACTCCGGCACCCAGGCCGCCAAAGAAGCCGGCAACATGGTGGATCTGGACAACGACCCCACCAAGCTCATCGAGGTGGTCGAAATTGGCAAACAATTGCTCATGACGCGCGGCACGCTCACCACGTTTTCCATCGCCAACGATGTGGCCAAGTATTTCGCCATCGTGCCCGCCCTGTTCATCAACGCCATTCCGGCGCTCCAGTCGCTCAACCTCATGCGCCTGCACTCTCCGGAGTCGGCCATCCTGTCGGCCGTTATATTCAACGCGCTCATCATTCCGGCGCTCATCCCCCTCGCCCTCAAAGGCGTGGTGTACAAGCCCATCGGTGCTTCGGCTTTGCTGCGCCGCAACCTGTTCATTTATGGTTTGGGCGGCATTGTGGTACCCTTTATCGGCATCAAATTGATCGATCTGGTGGTCGGTTTGTTTGTCTAAACTTTTAAAAAACGACAATCATGCGTACGCATATATTTCCCGCTTTGATCCTCAGTGCCTTGCTGCTTGTGTTGTGCTCAGGCGTGTACACCGCCATCGTGTGGGCGGTTGCCCAGGCTTCGCCCAACAAAGGCGAGGGCTGGACGATCAACCAGTCGGGCAAAACCCATTTCACCCACATTGGCCAGGCGTTCGACAGCGAGCGCTACTTTTGGTCGCGCCCGTCTGCCGTGAACTACAACGCAGCCGGTTCGGCCGGTTCCAATAAAGGGCCATCCAACGCCGACTACCTGGCCCAGGTGCAGGCCCGCATCGACACGTTTTTGGTGCACCACCCGGGTGTGTCCAAAGCCGACGTGCCTGCCGACCTGGTCACCGCCTCCGGTTCGGGGCTCGATCCGCACATTTCACCACAGGCCGCCCGCGTGCAGGTGGGTCGGGTGGCGCGGGTACGCGGGCTTTCGGAAGCACAGGTGCGTGAACTCGTGGAAAAACACGTAGATAAACCCGAACTGGGATTGTTTGGCCCTGAAAAGGTGCACGTTTTGCATTTAAATTTGGCCCTCGACAAGCTTTCATCAAACCGTTAAACACACAACTACATGTACCACTTAAAGCTTCTTCTCTGTTTGGCAATGCTTTGCAGCGGGGCTCATCTGTTTGCTCAAACCGAATCACCCGAACCCCAACCCGTGCTTACCTTCAGTGGATACGTAGAGCCGTACTATTCCTACGATTTCAACGAACCAAATGCAGACGGCAACCGTCCGCCGTTTTTTTATTCCTACAACCGGCACAATGAGTTCAACATCAACCTCGGCATGCTTAAGGCCAACTATGCCGCTTCAAAACTGCGCGCCAACGTGGCCCTGGCCACCGGTACGTACATGAACGCCAATTACGCCGCCGAACCGGGCGTACTGAAGAACATCCTGGAGATGAACGCGGGCATTAAAGTGTCTAAAGACCGCGACATTTGGGTAGATGCAGGCGTCTTCGGGTCGCACATCGGTTTTGAAAGCGCCATCGGCAAAGACTGCCGCAACCTGACACGGGGCATCCTCGCCGAAAACTCGCCTTACTATGAGGCTGGCGCCAAAATCACGTACAACACGCCCAACGGCAAGTGGTTGCTCAGCGGCCTGTTGCTTAATGGATGGCAGCGCATCCAGCGCGTGCCCGGCAATTCGCTGCCATCGTTCGGCACCCAGGTGCAGTACAAACCGTCGTCCAAAGTGTTGCTCAACAGCAGTACCTTTATCGGTACCGATAAGCCCGACAACGCCCGGCAAATGCGTTATTTCCACAACCTCTACGGCATTTTTCAGGTAGACGACCAATGGGAAATCACTGCCGGTTTCGACATCGGTTTTGAAGAAAAAAGTCCGAGCGACAGCGACATGAACACCTGGTACACGCCGGTCGTCATTGCCCGGTATGCGGCTACGCCCAAAACCGCCATTGCAGCCCGCGCCGAATTTTACCGCGACGAAAACGGCGTCATCATTGCCACCGGAACATTCAACGGTTTTGGCGTGCTGGGCCTGTCGCTCAATTTCGACTACGCCGTGTTGCCCAACGCCCTGTGGCGCATCGAAGGTCGTTTCCTCAACAGCAGCGACGATGCCATTTTTGTGCGCGACAACAACCTGGTGAACAACAACTTTTTCATGACCACTTCCATCGCCGTTTCCTTCTAAACAACCAGCATGCCCTCCCCCGATCATTTTCTGGAACTCATCCGGCAATCGCGCCGCGGCAAATTCAAAGTGTACATTGGCATGTCTGCCGGCGTGGGCAAAACCTACCGCATGCTGCAGGAAGCCCACGCGCTGCTCAAAAAGGGCGTGGATGTGCGCATTGGATATGTAGAAACGCACAGCCGGAAAGAAACAGAAGCATTGGTGGAGGGCTTACCCATAGTGCCGCGCCGCCAGGTTTTTTACAAAGGCAAATCGCTGGAAGAGATGGACGTACAAGCCATCCTCAACATGCATCCCGATATTGTCATTGTGGATGAGCTGGCGCACACCAACATTCCGGGCAGCAAAAATGAAAAGCGCTGGCAGGACGCCCTGGAACTCCTCGACGCAGGCATCAACGTCATTTCCGCCGTCAACATTCAACACCTCGAAAGCCTCAACCGCGACGTGCGCGACATCACCGGCGTGGAAGTGACCGAGCGCATTCCCGACAGTGTGCTGCGGCAGGCCGACGAGGTGGTGAACATTGACCTCACTGCCGACGAACTCCGGACGCGTTTGGAGGAAGGCAAAATATACGCGCCGGAGAAGGTGGAGCAGGCCCTGCAAAACTTTTTCAAAGCCGATCACATCCTGCAACTGCGCGAACTGGCCCTGCGCGAAGTGGCTTCGCAGGTGGAGCGCAAGGTAGAATCGGAAGTGACCCGCAGCGGTTCCGGCATGCGCATCGAACGCTTTCTGGCCTGCATCAGCAGCAACGAAAAAACGGCCCGACACATCATCCGCAAAACCGCCCGTTTGGCCAATTATTACAACAGCCAATGGTGCGTGTTGTACGTGCAAACACCAGCTGAAGACACCGACAAGATTTCCCTGGCGGCCCAGCGACACCTCATCAACAATTTCAAAACCGCCACGGAACTGGGCGCGGAAGTCATTCAGGTCAAAAGCCCCGACATTGCCCAAACCATCATCGATGTGGCCGAAAGCCGACAGGCCACCACCATTTGCATCGGCAAACCCCATTTATCCATTTGGCGCATCCTGCGGGCGGGCGGCGAGTTCAATAAATTGCTGAAAAAATTGACCGCTTCCGACATTGACCTCATCATCCTTTCATAAGCATCCCCATGAAACTACAGCATAAATTATCACTGGCCTTCGGGTTGTTTTTTGTTTCGGTACTGGTGCTGGCCGCATTGGGGGCTTTTAGCATTCACCGGCTCAATAAAGCCACTCAGGTCATTTTGGTTGACAACTATGAAAGCCTGGACTACGCACAGGAAATGTTCCGCAGCCTGGATACCGATTCTATGGCGGTGTTCGCCTATTTTCTCGACAAACAGTTGCAAAACATTACCGAGCCCAATGAAGGGGAAGTGACCCAATCGGTAGCCGACGCTTTTTACGCTTTGCCAACTGGCGATTCAACCGCCAAAAAAGCGCTGGATGCCCAAATACGCAACGGTTTGCACCAGATTTTGGACATCAACCAGTCAGCCATTGTCTCTAAAAGTGAAAAAGCGCGCAAGAGCGGCGAAGCGGCATACCAACTGATCGCCGTGTTGTCTACCGTTATGGTGCTCTTGTTGTTCACTTTTCTGCTCAATTTGCCCGGCTACATCAGCCGCCCGCTCACCGACCTGCGCGACGGCATCCGGCAAATCATGCAACAGGATTACAGTGCGCGCCTGGAGGTGCGGAGCAAAGATGAACTGGGCGAATTGTCCTCCGCATTCAACGACATGGCCCAGAAACTCGATTTTTGGGAACACAGCAACTGGGCCAAAGTGCTGTTTGAGAAAAAACGCATCGAGGCCATTGTAGACGGCATGCAGGATGCCATCATAGGCATCGACGAGCTTCAGAACGTACTGTTTGTCAACCCCGTGATGGAAAAATTGCTGGGCGTACACGCCGAAGGGCTTATTGAAAAAAACGCCCTCGAACTGGCCCTTAAAAATGATCTCCTCCGCCAACTGTTGCGGGCAGATACAAAGGGCGAACTCAACATTGTGCTGGAAGGCAAAGAGTGCTGGTTCAAGCCGGAAATCCTGGATGTGGGCAGCGGCAGCCACCCCCTGGGCAAAGTCATTGTGCTGAAAAACGTAACCCCTTACCGCGCACTGGATGAGGCGAAAACCAACTTCATTGCCACCATCTCGCATGAGCTCAAAACGCCCATTGCCGCCATGCAAATGTCGATGCGGCTGCTTGACGACGATCGGGTCGGGAAGCTGAACACTGAGCAGAAATTACTGGTGCAACAGATGCGCAGTGACCACGCCCGACTGCAACGCATCACCGGCGAACTGCTCGACCTGGCTCAGGTGGAAAGTGGCCAACTGCGCCTGTCGCTGACCCTTACCCCTGTCCAAGACTTGATCAATTATTCCACCGCAGCTGTGGAAGCGGCCCTTCGCGACAAAAACTGCCATGTAGATGTAACGGTAGACCCCGACCTGCCGTCGTTGCGCATTGATCCCGAAAAAACAGCCTGGGTATTGGTCAATTTGCTGAACAACGCCATCAAATATTCACCCGAACACAGCACCATTCAACTCAAGGTTCAAAAAAAAGGACAGTTCCTCGCTTTTTCCGTCAAAGACGAGGGCGCGGGCATTGATGCGCAATACGTTGATAAAATCTTTGATAAATTTTTCAGGGTACCCGTGGGCAAAAGCAACGCCACAGAAGGTGCCGGCATGGGCCTGGCCATCGCCCGGGAATTCATAGAAGCGCAGGGCGGGCAGATTTATGTGCACAGCGAAGCAGGTAAGGGCACGGAATTCACGTTTCAACTTCCTTTTTCGGATGTCGAACAAATTGCATAATTTTGAGGTTTGCGCAAGATGTATTAACTCGCATCCGATTTTAAACACCTCTGCAATTTCATTGAACATGAACCAATACCCGTTAATTGTTGCTTTGGCAGCATGTTGTTGTATAACGTTGTCGTTATCTGCTCAAAATGATACGATTCAGCCGAATTATTATCAGCGCCTCGTTCCCGAAAAACCAAACAAGAAGCCGGTTAAACCCTACGATTTACCCGATCCAACCCCGTTTGCCAAGGGTATAACGGCCGAAGATGCCCGCGTGCTGCTGACAGAACTCACCAGCGACGCTTTTGGTGGCCGTGAGACAGGCGAGGAAGGCCAACGCCTGGCCGCCGACTTCATTGCCAAGCAATTCATTGCTGCCGGACTGCCGCCAAAAGGAGACAACAATTCCTACTTCCAAAAAATAGTCCTCCAAAAAGAACCCTGGAAAGACCTGCTGGTCAAAGCCAATGACGTGGAATATAAGGAGCGCACTGACTTTTACACCTATCCGACGTACAATCCCAGCCAGCCTCTGATGAATTTCAAAGAGGTGGTTTTTGTCGGCTATGGCATTGCGGAAGGCAAGTTTGACAACTATGCCGGCGCAGACGTAAAAGGCAAGGCCGTCCTGTTTTATGCAGGCGAACCCTTGAATGCTGACGGCAAATCGGTCATTACCGGTACTGTTGACCGTTCCAAATGGGCCAACGACTGGCGCCGAAAAGTGCGGTTCGCCAAGGAAAAAGGCGCTGCGTTGTGCCTGATTGTCGATCCGGAACTCAATGCCTCTGTCACCAAAAACAGGTCCGAGATATCTGCTCGAAAATGGCGGCCGACACAAACTGATCCGGCCAAAATAAAAGCGGAGTTTGCCAACAGCATCTTTATTACGCCCGAGATGGCCAATGCGCTCCTGGGCAGCAAGGCAGGCAAAGTGGAATCAGCACACCAGGCATTGCTCACCGGCGGCAAATACAAGCCGCTTAAGGTCAAAACCAGCCTGGAAGTGCACATGGACAAGTCGCTTGAGCGCCTCGAAGGCTCCAATGTCATCGGTTTTATTGAAGGCATTGACCCCAGACTGAAAGACGAGTACCTCATCATCACTGCCCACTATGACCACCTTGGACGCGTAGACAGCCTGATTTATTATGGTGCCGACGACAATGCTTCTGGTACTTCCGGTGTGATTGAAATTGCCCGCGCTTTTGCAGAAGCCAAAAAACAGGGCGTAGGACCCAAACGCAGCGTCATTTGCATGTTGGTCAGTGGCGAGGAAAAAGGCCTGCTGGGCTCGGAATTTTACGTGGAGTTCCCCCAGTTTCCCCTGAAAAATACCGTGGCCAACATCAACATTGACATGATCGGCCGAGTGGACGCAGCCCACCTCAATGATCCGAATTATGTGTATGTCATCGGTTCCGATCGCATGAGCAAAGACCTGCACAACATCAATGAAGAGGCCAACAAGACGTATACCAACCTGACCCTGGATTACACCTACAACAGTCCAAGTGACCCAAACCATTATTACGAGCGCTCCGACCATTACAACTTCGCTCAGAAAGGCATTCCAGCCGTGTTTTATTTCAACGGTGTGCACCCTGACTACCACCGCGCCACCGATACTCCCGATAAAATCAACTTTGACGCCCTGGCCAAACGCACGCAACTGGCGTTCTATACGGCGTGGGACATTGCCAACCGGCCTTATAGACCTGTTGTGGATAAAAAGTAACCGTAGCGGCGACTTCAGTCGCCGCCGATATTCAACGACTTCAGTCGTTGAATATCGGCGAATTTGTGGCAAGTGGTTTGGAGCGAGTGGTTTGAGATGACTGGTTTTTCGGCGAGTGGTTTTTTCAGCGACTGATTTTTTCGGCGACTGGTTTTTCAGCGACTGATTTTTCGGCGACTGAAGTCGCCGCTACTGGCGATACTTTGCAATAGCCTTTCGAATCTGATCAGCCCTGTTTTCCGGGCTGGGGTGCGTGCTCTGAAACTCCGGCACCTTATTGGGCCCGGAAGCCTCGGCCAAAATCGCCATCACATCAATCAGTGCTTCCGGTTCAAAACCGGACTCGAGCATAAACCGCACGCCGAGGTCGTCGCTTTGCAGTTCCTGTTCGCGTCCATAGCTGAGTTGGAGCATGTTCGACACCGCATTGGCGATGTACGCACCGGAGTTCACGCTGCCGGGATTGTAAGTGGCCATGGTAACGGCGCCGGTAAGGCCCTGAGCCAGTTCCATTTGCGCCAGCTTTTCGGCGCTGTGGCGGGCCACCACGTGGCCCACTTCATGTCCAAGCACGCCAGCCAATTGGTCTTCAGACTTCAAGCGGCCCAACAACGCTTCTGTGATGAAGATTTGTCCGCCCGGCAACGCAAAAGCGTTTACCGTTTGCTGATCGGCCAGCAGGTGGAATCGGTATTGATACGGCGTTTTGGCCGCGCTGGAGCCGGTGACTACGGCATTGCCCACCTTTTCGACCAGGGCGGTGCCTTGTGCGCTGCGGCTCAGGCCCCCAAATTCGGCGGCCATCTGCGGCGCACTTTGCAGGCCCATGGCAATTTCTTGCTCAGGCGTCATGGAAATGTGCTGCCGCTCGCCCGTGACTTCGTTTTGCGTCGAGTTGGCACAATACTTAAACAAAGTACCGCCAGCCATGACCAAAGCAATGATAATCATGGGGTTTATGCCCCTGGAACGTTGTTGACCATACATAATTTTCTGAAAATTTAGTGGTTGTTCGAATTGCCCGTTTTTATGGTGTAAAAATAAGGCTTTTATGTTTTGAGGAACAGTTAAAAATATACAATGGTTTCGGCCAAATACCGCCAGCTAAACCGCGCTTTTGCCTGCTGAACGTTCGATATCATGCTTTCCGGGTCGGGAATGGCAAAATACGCCTGTATAGCTGTGGCCACTGAAGCGGCATCCGGTGCCACCACAAAACCGGTTTTCCCATCTTCCACAATCTCCGGCAAGCCACCCACATTGGTCA